>NZ_JAQIHG010000022.1:0-42882 GCF_035916735.1 Acinetobacter minutum | reverse complement strand
TGGCTCATTAATCTTACTGACTAAAAATTCGCTCAAATAAACTTCGAGTAATTTCTACCAATTCAATCAATGATAATATATCGATCAATCAACCAGTAAAAATCCACACAAGTTGTTCTTCATAATCTCTTAATGATCTTCTCGATGCTTCGTCAGCATCAAGCTAGGTCGGCTATACTACTCTGTTTATCCAGAATGTCAACTCTTAAATTTAACTTATTTCCAATCGCTTGATTTTCAACAAGTTTTATTCAACAGCGCCGCCGATGGATTCGCATTATAGGCCATTCCTTCACAGACGCAAGAAGTTTTTGATAAAGAATCCACTAAGTGTATTTTATTTAGTCAGTCTTTTTTATTTTTTAAAAAGCAAGGCTCTGTATTTAATAACTTTTCTTGAAAAAAAGATTTTTGCTGGTTTTCCTGCCATTTTAATGGTCGGCAATCCACATATTCGCAATATCCGGATTCCCCGCTGTAGCGTTTACCATTCAATTCTGCATCAAAACGGAAACTTCCCACATATCCAGCCCCCAAACCAAATTTAAAATCACCGCGACTTTGTGCATGAATGGTGAGATAAGGTTTTTTATCTTGATAAATTCGCCAGTTAAATTCACGAGGTAAATACATGCGCTGGGCATTCGGTGTTTGCACCCAAGGATAGACGCGGTCTATTTTGAATTGAACATGCTGATCAAAAAATTGATGTTCACCATCCGCCTGTCGAATATAGCAACGGGAAATCACAACCTGATTAAATTGATCACGTACTTGCTGTAATACGATTTGCAAATCATCAGCGAAATGTAGAATCTGGCAGGTATAAAAACACAGAGGTAATGGAGGCATATGCACTGACCGTGCGTATTGCAATGCTCCCATCCCTTGAATGTGATAGGTCTGCCCTTGGTAACGGACTTGCCCCTGACAGTCACATAATACCGACCAGAATTCCATCAGGTTGAGACGTAATTTACTGAAATAGACAGGCTGATTATTGGCCCTTATCTGTAAATCAACCTGAAATTCTGTATCTAAACGCTGAAAACGAAATTGAGGAAACTGACCGGAAATTGTATCAGTCTGTGCAAAACGGAATTGATGATCTTCAAATTGACAATCACGACTGATCGAATAACGTTTGAGATGCCCAACCATATGAGGACTGGCACTGACTAACACGGTTGCGGTATCAAGTGAATCATTGAAAACCGCATCCGCATTCAACCAAATCGGAAGATTCGGCTGACCAAGCAAGGTAAAAAAATTCAGATAATATAACGGTGCAGGAAGCCCCGGAATGACGAGGCTTTGATGAACAATTTTATAACGCCCCTGTGGGGCATGATAAGCAAGTGGCTCTCGATGTTGAGCTTTGAGGTTTAGCTGCCGAGAGAGATCTAGAAAATTGGTGATCTTCAGCATACTTACCTCCTACCCGTTAACTTTTCCTGGCTAAGAAAGTTGTTACAAAACCAGACAAAGCATAAATGAGTGCCACAATCAGAATCCCGACAGGAATATTATAGGTGATTGCAGCAAAAATAAGCACAACCGGTAGCATCACCACAAAAGGAACCCGCTTACGATCAAGCTGCTTGAAAGAGTAATATTTGATATTAGAGACCATCAATAAACCGACTAGCACCATCACGACAGCATTCAACAACTTAATACCAAGAGATTGCAAATCAAATACGCCCGGATAATCCAATCCCACCCATACCAGTGAGATGACCATGATTGCCGCTAATGGACTGGCCACACCAATAAAATAGCGTTTATCCACCACACCGATCTGTACGTTAAACCGTGCTAAACGAAAAGCTGCGCAAGCCGTGTAGATAAAACAGCAAGCCAGACCAATGCGCCCGAGATCATTCAAACTCCAGCTATACATCAAAATTGCAGGCGCAACACCGAACGCGAGCAAATCGGACAAAGAGTCATATTGTTCGCCAAAGGCACTTTGCGCACCAATTGCACGTGCAACACGACCATCGAGACCGTCAAACAATGCAGCCAGAAAAATGGCATATATCGCTTGGGTAAACTCCCCATTCATGCTGGCAATAATCGAATAAAAACCTGAAAGCAGCGCAGCAGTGGTGATCAGATTCGGCCACAAGTAAATCCCACGGCGTCTCACGCGCTGTCCTTCACGCGTATGCTCTTCTTCAACCACCTCGAAGGTGATGCCATCAAAGGAATGCTCCTGGGTGGACTGCTCGCTTTCCGGCTTTGGTGTATTTGTCATTGTTTGTCCCAGCTTGACCTGTCACATAAATTATTTGAGTCTGAACGGGTTATTCACCCACCAACCAGCGCACTGCAGCGTGGCCACCATTTTCCTGCATACGTAAATGCGGGAATAACCATTGCAGTGCTTCATCTGCCTGTTCAGAGAATTGCCAAGGTGGATTGATCACCAGCAAACCGCAACCATTTAATCCCACTGGCGTATCATCCGGCCATACACAAATTTCACACACCAACTGGCGACGAATGCCCGTTTTCATCATTTTCTTTTCAAAGCGTTCAATCATTGCGCGGTCTTTAATTGGATACCATACCGCAAAAACACCCGTTGGCCATTTCTTGTACGCATTTTGCAACAATTCCACCAACTGGGGAAAATCTTTACGCTCTAGCTCATACGGTGGATCAATCATCACCAAACCACGTTTTTCTTTTGGTGGAATGACACCCAGTAAACCTTCGTAAGCATCACGCTCATGCAACCCCGCACGCTTATCACGAATATTCTGGCGCAGTTGCTGAAATACATCGCGTTGCATTTCAAAAACTGTCGCCTTATCAATATTGCGCATTCCTTGTAATGCAAACCACGGCGATCCCGGATAAGCTCCCTGACCGTCCTGAGCACGCATCTGTTCAACCAATTTTAGATATTGGCGCACACCTTCCGGTGCCTGACGTTTGACAGAGTCTTCTAGCTTAACCAAACGATGAATCCCGTTCAGGAATTCACCCGATTTCTGGGCTGGCGCCAGTGACAGATCATACTTACCGGCACCACCATGTGTATCGATATAACGATATGGTTTGTCTTTGGCATTTAAGCGTGCCAATAATTGCAGCAGCAACACATGCTTCATGACGTCGGCAAAGTTGCCGGCATGGAAATGGTGACGGTAATTCATCTTTATATGGGTTCCTTAAATCGGCAGATATTTTAGCATGAAAAAAAGTTTCTTTACTGATGATCACCTGATCTAAAATACTGTTCTGTTTCAATTACACATTTTCAGACTCAATCGAGGCGTCATGACCGCATTTTCTATCCCGTCACATTGGAATATCGATCAGGTTTTGCAGGACATCGATCAACATGGGTTTGCCGTCATTGACCAAGCCTATTCTGAACAGTATGGACAAGCCTTACTTGATGAATGTAACGCTAACCTGGCACGTTTTCGCGAAGCTGCCATCCAGAATGGTGTGGTCAGCAATATCCGCAGCGATCATATTCTATGGATTCAAGAAGATCTCCCTCTCGCACAACAGCATATTCAGGCTTTACATAGTTTCGCCCAAGAACTGAATCGTGCCTTTTTTACCGGAATCCGAGAAGTTGAGGCACATTTTGCCTGTTACCATGCCGGAGAATTCTACGCACTGCATCGTGATAACCCGCAACAGAAAAATGACCGGATGATCTCGGCTGTTTATTATTTACATCCCGAATGGCAACCCGATTGGGGTGGTGAACTGCGTTTACAAGATAAACATGGCGAATGGCATATTCTACGGCCCGAACCCAACCGCCTTGCTGTTTTCCAAAGTGATCTGCTTCACGAGGTCTTGGTCGCCAAACAACAACGCCTTTCTATCACCGCCTGGTTACGTAGTGGCCATACACTCTGGTAAAAACACTCACGGCTTTAAATTCCGAGGATCATCCTCATATAGAACAGATCAATTCAGAGGTTTTGCTTCATGGCGGAAAATGCACAACATATCATCGCGCGTATTGGCGAGACAGATCAACTGTACTTGAGCCAGAACACTCCTGAACTTTCTCTGGAACGCGGAGATTTACGTCTGCAGCTGGTGGTACTGAGCAATATGCGTCAGGAACAAATCCATTTTCTGCAGGAAGCGATTGTCATTCTGGAGCAGGCACGGATTGAATATGAAGAAATACCTTTAGCACTCTATCTGAGCCTGTCTTTACATTTAGCCAAAGCCTATATGCTGTATTTTGAACTGAACCGTGAAAACCGTTTTGCTTTAATCACGCAACAGATTCTGAAACCACTTGCACATCATGAAGAAGGGAATATTTATTTCTTCTTGGCTTATGCCTCAGCTGCTCAAAAAGAACATGCGCTGACACGTCATTGGCTCAAAAAATACACCAAAACCGCAGAGTTTGATCCACAACTTTTACAAGTACATCCAGCTTTTGATCCGCTGCGTACAGCAAGCTGGTTCCAGCAAATGATTGCTCAAACACTTCACTGAATTTACAATCATCTATCAAGGCAAAACCTGAAGTCTTAGACTTCAGGCATGCTGTCTTCATGGAGTTGTTCATTCAGCTGGTCAATAATGACAATCCATTCATCATCTTCTTTCCAGTGACTTTGCAAAAAATCGCGCTGTCCGGCATTCCAAAATTCGGCACAATGCAGTTTGACCTCTGCCGGTAACTGATGTTCTTGAATAAATTTTTCAATGGAAGCTTCGTCAGAGGGAAGGCCGAGCTGTTCAAATAATAATTCGAAAGTAGGTTGTTGTTCTAACATAACGCTCTCCTGTTATTTTCAGTATTTTCTGTTGATTAAATCAAACTCGCGTATTTGTTTTCAATTTACCGCGACTCTCGCATCCAGTCTTGTTATTTTTTGTTTTGCCCGATAAATACCATAAAAAAAGCACCCCAAGTGGAGTGCTCTTTCAATCTAATCTAAAAGATTAAATTATTTAACCATGTCAGCGATTGCTGCACGTTCTTCTTCTAGCTCGTTCAGCGTGAAGTTGATACGCTCACGGCTGAATTCGTCGATTTCAAGACCTTGAACGATCTTGTATTCGCCATTTTCGCAAGTTACAGGGAAACCGAACATTACACCTTCAGGGATACCATAAGAACCGTCAGAAGGAATACCCATTGTTACCCATTCGCCGTTTGTGCCAAGCGCCCAGTCACGCATATGGTCAATTGCAGCGTTTGCAGCGGAAGCAGCAGAAGAAAGACCACGTGCTTCAATGATCGCAGCACCACGTTTACCAACTGTAGGAAGGAATACGTCTTTGTTCCATGCTGCATCGTTGATTTTGTCTTTCAAGCTTTCGCCGTTTACATTGGCAAAACGGTAGTCAGCATACATTGTTGGAGAGTGGTTACCCCAAACAGTCATGTTTTTGATGTCAGAAACCGCAACACCCGCTTTTTGAGCAAGTTGAGTCAACGCACGGTTGTGGTCAAGACGTAACATTGCTGTGAAGTTTTTCGCTGGAAGATCTGGAGCAGATTTCATTGCGATGTAAGCATTGGTGTTCGCAGGGTTACCTACAACAAGAACTTTAACGTCACGGCTCGCTACTTCGTTAAGCGCTTGACCTTGACCGATGAAGATTTCACCGTTTACTTTTAATAGGTCAGCACGTTCCATACCAGGACCACGTGGACGTGAACCAACCAATAACGCGTAGTCAGCATCTTTAAATGCAACTTTCGGATCATCAGTACCGATCATGCCTGCCAATAATGGGAAAGCACAGTCATCAAGTTCCATCATTACGCCTTTAAGCGCAGCTTGAGCTTTCTCAAAAGGAACTTCTAACAATTGCAAAATAACTGGCTGGTCTTTACCTAGCATTTCACCGCTGGCAATACGGAATAGTAGGCTGTAACCAATTTGACCAGCAGCGCCAGTAACGGCAACGCGAACAGGTTGCTTCATGTAATTATCTCCAATTGAGGATAGTCAATGCGATTAAATAGCTGTTCTATTTAACCTAATAATCATAAACGCGAAAGATTGTACTCCAAAGCTTGACTGCCTGCACCCAAAAGCACATGTATTTCAACAAAAGTCTGATAGAAAATATAAATGAAAATTGGAAAAAGGCTTAATAAATACCTTTAATCAGGAAGCTGGCCGGACAGCTGGAAGTCAGCTGAGTTGAGCATTGTTTATACTGACCACCAACTGTATAGCAAACCTGAATATTGGTGAGTACAGCATTCCCCCCGCTAGATTGGCAATTAAAACGTAACGCCCCGGCGGGTAAACCTGAATTCAAACGTAAAAATTGTTGTTTTAAGCGTGTAGCAGACATACTTCGCGTCTCAGCACTGCTTAATTCTGCTGGAACTTTTAAACGCTCAGCCAGATTGATGATGGTACGGAAATATTGGCTTGCATTCATCGGAATACATCCACCAATACTACGCCATAACTGAACCCGGGCGTTTTCATCCGGCATTACCCGTGCAACAACTTTAGCCTGTAAGGGTGACAAATTTGCGGATGAACGGGTCGCACAGTCTTTTTCGGAAGTTTCAGGCAACAAACCTGTAATAGTAAGAGAATAACCCTCCAGACACTTGCGCTGTTTTTTACGTGCGGGATCCAAAGCACAAACTGCAGGCGTCATTTGCACCTGCATCACATAGCCTTGCAATGGTGCAGCCTGCACATTCGAACCCAAGCATAATGCCAGTCCACTCCCCACAAGAGAACCGAGAAAAATCAAGCTAGTCTGCGTGGTGCTTTTATTTTTCATCTCAACCCAAGACATCAATCGCAACCGTGACAATAATTATGGCGTCATCCGCATCGGAATCACCTGCATGCGCTGACCGATAGATTGTGCTCCCTGCCCCAACAAAATGCCGTAATGCGTAGCGTTGGTCATCACGTGCTTGACATAGTCCCGTGTCTCGAGCAAAGGAATGGTTTCCGTATATTGATCTGCAGAAAGTGGTTGCACTTCTGATTGCCAACGGCGTGCGCGGTTCGGTCCTGCATTATAACCAGCTGTCGCTAGTACGGGATTGGCATTCAGCTGATTATGAATCATCGACAGATAGAAAGTGCCATAACGGATATTGGTATTCAGGTCACTTAAGGCCGCAGGTGTGTAGGTTTCGCCCATTTGCCGTGCAACCAGCTTTGCAGTGTCAGGCATAATTTGCATTAAGCCACCGGCGCCCACATGAGATCGGGCACTGGTCACAAAGCGGCTTTCCTGACGCATCAAGCCGTAAGCCCAAGCAGGATCTAGGTTGGTATTGCGGCTATGGTTCACTACAGTATCGCGGTGTGGCATCAAATAACGATAGTTATAACTGGGTTTGTTGACAGTACGATCCGCTGCATAAATGGCCCGGTCGTACCATCCCATGTCCGTTGCCTGTTTTGCTGCAGCTAACAATAAGCCATCATCATGCTTGAGATAAGCCTGGCGTACCGCCCAGTTCCACTCCCGGTTAATATAACTATCTGGTGCATTGATGCTGCGCAAAGTGAAGGCACGGTTAAAATGAATATCTTGTGCTAAGCGCTGCAGATCACGCCGACTCGGCTGGTCATCGGTAGGAATACTGTTATAGCGCTGACCGATTTTGTCTTTAGCCAACAGGTTATGGTAATCATCTCCCTGAGCCAGGCGCTGATAAATCTCTTGCGCAACACGTTTTGCATTCGCATCTCCACGTTGTTCGGATGCTCGGGCCAACCAGTATTGCCAACGGTCTTCCTGCCGCTGATTTACACTCATCGCATTAATGGCACGAATCAGGCCTTCCCAAGCACTAAAACGGATGGCTTGACGTGCATAGATTTCCGCCTCTTCAGGACTAAAGACCAAACCATAGCTGGCATCAAAGGCATTTAACACGGCACGGTTAAAATTATTTTTCATGACCGTAGTTCCCCCGATATAGGCGACCGTACGGTATAAATATTTCTGGATTTCAACTGGCGTATCCTGGGCAGCACGCGGAACAGCAGCCAAGGCCGTATTCAGGTCACTGTCTGCCAGACGACCTAACGCAAAAATCAGATAAGCATAGTCCTCTGCGGTCTTTTTACTGGCTGACCAGAGATAATTCTGTGGGTCGAGCTGGATCTGGTTGAATTGTGCCAGTGAGAGGTTCATTCCAATGGTTTGTGCTGTTGCAATCGCCTGACCACTCTGTCCAGCACGCAGTTGTCCCCAAAGACGTTGTTGTCGATCCTGAGCCGTGAGTAATGGACTCGATAGCATCATACGTCCGAGACCGGTACAGGATTCCGGTTGGCTATCGGTCTTTAGCCAGATATCTTTGTATTCAGCAAAAACCAAGGCATCACCTGATTTGGCACGGACCTGTGCCACTGCACAGCTTTCCGCCTGGTCTGGATTGGTGACATAGCTCAAGACTGGCTGTGCACTAGTAAAATCCGCTTGTTTAACTTTTTCTTCTACATAGTCAGCAGCCAGTTTTTCAGCCATGGCAGATTGCGGGTAGCGCTGGGCAAAAGAAACAATATTTGTAGCAGGCTGGAAGGCAAGGTTACTGTTCAGTTTCCAGTATTCGGGATAATAGCCCAATACATCATTTTGCATTGCGAGCTGATACTCATCCAGCAGAGCCAGATCAGCATTACTGGCTGCACGTAAAGCATCGTTAAACTGTTGTTCAGCCGCGTGAGCGGTTTGACCGGCGATGACTAAAGTACAGACAGCCATCAGCACCGGGTGATTAACCTTCTTCGTACGAAGGAATAAATCACTGATTTTATTGAACCTCATGCCGCCCTCTGCCTGCTACCTATCCACCCTTGATGGATATTTTAGTTATTCCAAAACAACAGTATTGTTGTCTTATGTAACCTTATGACTAAAAGGGATTAATTTTCAAATATTTTTTATTAAAAAATCAACATGCTAAGCCGGACAGATTTTTATAAGTTTAACGCTAAATGCTGCTAAAATAGCGCTCTCATTTTTTGATCCCTCCCATGGACGTGTCTCGGCATTGCCATGTTTATCCGTTTTAGGAGCCTACATGACGGTTCAAACCTTCATCCCCACTGCTGCCAACGCTGCCTCAGAAAACACTGTCCACCAGCCTGCGCACACTTCTTCTCAAGGCACAGTCAAAAAACTGTACATTGAGACGCAAGGGTGTCAGATGAATGAGTATGACAGTCACCGTATGGCGGATCTGCTTGGCGACTCTCATGGTTATGTATTAACCACGGATCCAAGTGATGCCGATATTCTGCTGATGAACACCTGTTCCATTCGTGAGAAAGCACAGGAAAAAGTATTCAGCGAACTCGGTCGCTGGCGCAAACTGAAAGAAAAAAATCCGGAGCTGATTATTGGCGTCGGTGGTTGCGTGGCCTCACAAGAAGGCGACAATATCCAGAAACGCGCGCCTTATGTCGATATGGTTTTTGGCCCACAAACCCTGCACCGTTTACCACAGATGCTGGATCAACACCAAGAGCAGGTTGAATTACCGAAAAAAGAAAAAATCAAACTCGTTGATATTTCCTTCCCGGATATTGAAAAATTTGACTTTCTGCCAGAACCTCGTGTCGAAGGTTATAAGGCCTTTGTTTCAATTATGGAAGGCTGTTCCAAATATTGTTCATTCTGTGTTGTACCTTATACACGGGGTGAAGAGGTCTCACGTCCACTTGATGATGTTCTCGCAGAGATCGCAACCTTGGCTGAAAAAGGCGTACGTGAAGTCAGCCTGTTAGGTCAAAACGTCAATGGCTATCGTGGTGAAACCTTTGAAGGCAGCATTTGCACCTTCCCTGAATTGTTACGTTTAGTTGCAGAAATTCCGGGTATCGGTCGAATTCGCTACACCACCTCGCACCCGCTCGAATTCTCTGATGAGCTGATCCAGTGCTACCGTGACTTGCCACAGATGGTGTCACATCTGCACTTACCTGTACAAAGCGGCTCGAATGCCGTGTTACAGGCAATGAAGCGCAACCATACCATTGATGTGTATATCGACAAGATTGCTAAACTGCGTCAAGTACGCCCAGATATGCATTTATCAAGTGATTTCATTATCGGTTTCCCGGGTGAAACGGATGAGCACTTTGCTGAAACCTTACAGTTTATTAGAGACTTGGATTTTGACCACTCTTATAGCTTCGTCTACTCAAAGCGTCCTGGCACCCCTGCTGCAGAATTACCAGATGACACGCCAGAAGAAGTGAAAAAAGAACGTTTGGCTCAAGTTCAGCAGGTCATCAAGCAATCCAGCATTGATAAAACAGATGCCATGCTCGGCACCATCCAGCGTGTCCTCGTCGAGAACGTTTCAGAAAAAGATCCGAATTTGCTCGTCGGCACTGCAGACAACACCCGTTTAGTAACTTTTATTGGGGACGCTGCTTGGATTGGACGTTTTGCCGAGATCGAGATTACCGAAATTAAAACGCTAAATTTAGTTTACGGAGAACTCTTGAATCTAGAGCCAGACGTGGCGTAATGTAAGGCGACAAGCTAACTTCATAAGGATTTCTCTTGACTGCAGCGATTCGACGTACAGTAACTTTTACCGGGATTTCGATGGATCGTTTACAAAGCATGTTGGGTGCTTATAACGGCCATCTGAAACAGATCGAACAGCGTTTAAATGTTCAGATTACCCAACGTGGAGACGCCTTTTTTATCGATGGCGATATTGATGCAGTAGAACGTGCCGAAGCCTTGTTGCATCGGCTGTTCGAGGAATCCGAACCTCCTCGACAAATCACAGCCGATCAGTTGCACCTCATGATTCAGGGCAGTCAGACTGAACGCGAACTGTTGGACGATCCAGATCAGGAACATACTGGTCTGGATAATGTCTGGCTGCAGACCCGTAAAGGACGGATTAACCCGCGTGGTGCCAACCAGAAACGTTATGTCCAGCGTATCCTGCAAAGCGATATTTCCTTTGGTATTGGTCCGGCAGGAACAGGGAAAACCTATCTGGCCGTTGCCGCAGCCGTCGATATGCTGGAGCGTAATGAAATTCAGCGCATTCTATTGGTTCGTCCTGCTGTCGAAGCCGGTGAAAAACTTGGCTTCCTGCCGGGTGACCTGACCCAGAAGATCGACCCTTATCTGCGTCCGCTGTATGATGCGCTGTATGAGATGCTCGGCTTTGAAAAAGTCGCCAAAATGATTGAACGCCAAATCATTGAAGTTGCTCCTCTTGCCTATATGCGTGGTCGTACCTTGAACCACTCTTTTGTGATTCTGGATGAAGCACAAAATACCACGCCCGAACAGATGAAAATGTTCCTCACCCGTTTAGGCTTTGGTTCACGTGCTGTCATTACCGGGGATATTACCCAGGTCGACTTGCCGCGTGGCCAGCAATCTGGTTTGGCACACGCCTTACGCGTATTGGAGCCGATCAAGGAAATTCACATTACCCGCTTCCACTCGCGTGATGTCGTACGTCACCAGTTAGTGCAGAAAATTGTCGAGGCCTATGAAGGCTGGGATAGTGAACAGCAGCGTTTAAGTGCTGAAGCACGTGCCGAACGTAAGGCCCGTCAAGAAGCCTTAATGGCTGAACATAATGCTGCTGCAGACCAGCAGCATAACGAATAAAAAGGTGTATTTTTGAAACTGAGTCTGTCTTTACAGCAGGACTTTAAAAGTCCTGCTCTGGAAGTAAAACGTGGTGCCCTGAAAAAAGTCCTGGAAACCACCTTGCGTCATGTACACATGGACAGTGATTGTGAAATGGGCATTGCCTGTGTTGATCTTGCTGAAAGCCAGCAGCTCAACCAGCAATACCGTGAAAAAGACAAACCAACCAACGTCTTATCTTTCCCTAGTGAAGTTCCGGAGGAAGTGCTTCCTATGCTGGAAGCTTTACCGCTCGGTGACCTGGTGATCTGCATCCCGGTTGTTCTGCGTGAAGCAGAGGAACAGGCGAAAAAGCCGCTCGATCATTTCACCCATATGCTGGTGCATGGTACCTTGCATTTACTCGGTTATGATCATGAAAGTTCAGAAGCCGATGCTGAAGAAATGGAAGCGTTAGAAATCGAGATTATGGCCAAATTAGGCTTCAGTAATCCCTATACTGAACGCGATGAATAAACATCAAAAAAGCGAGCCTGGAGCTCGCTTTTTTATGATCAAGAAAAGAATGAATTAATGAACTTCAAATTCTGCTTCTGCAGGATCAAAACGCCAGGTCCGGATAATTCTCAGCTCGGAAATCTCGCGCATGTTGGCATCAAAACGTCCAAAAGGTGCACCCTTACGCACAGAAGCTTTTGCTGCTTCATCCAGAATAGGATGACCTGAACTTTCCAGCAGAGTGATCGCACGGATTCCACCTTGTGAATTGAGAGCCACCATCAAACGGACTTCACCAGATAAGCGCTGCTGTTTGGCTTGTTCCGGATAATAGCGGTTGCCATACAACTCCACCTTTTGTCGAAACTTGTCGAGATAGGCCGCTGAAGCATCCTGTTTCGCCTGAATACCATCGACGGTTTTAATTTTTTGCTGTCGACTAAAATTCTGCTGTCGTTGTAAATACTGCGCTTCCAAACTCGCCACCATGGCTGCTTTCGCCTGGAACTGACTTTGTAACTCTTCGAGGGCTTTTTTACGCTGCTTTTCTTCGGCCTGTTTTTGCCAGCTCAACACTGTCATGAGCACTTTTTCCTCGAATTTAAGCTCACGTTGTTGCTGCATTGATTCTAAAGTTTCGTTAGGCTGCTCACCATTGGTCTGATCCTGCATTGGCACAGGCATATCACTCGACATGCGATGAACTTCTTGAAATTTTCCCGCGCCCTGCTGATCCGCTTGGGCAAGGAAATCGGCCTCCTGAACTGTATCCGCACTTGGACGCAACGTGATCGCAATATCCTTGCTCGCCGCCTCTGACGGTTCAGGCATTGCAAATTGAATGGCCAAGATCAGGGCATGCAAAATCACAGCAAATGTCACGGCACCGACAAATATGGGGTCTTTCCACCAAAATGCAGTGAAACTGGATTTAAACAATGCTTTTTTTACCATGGCATTCTGCTGACAAAAAATGTCCATCCCCAAATTGCGAAAACAGTATAATAAAAAATATATGCCCTCTCTGAATAGCATTGTATTTCGGCAGTTTCTCTACGGCATCAAAGAATCCACAGCAAAATGTGATGTCATGCACAATCCATCCGGAAGAATACTTGATTTTTTTTTTGCATTCGCCAAGATGGGCACTCATATTTAAATCGATCTGTTTTCCTGGAAGCTCCTGTATATGCAAACGCTGATTTCCAATTTCTCTAAACGTCTTCGCCAAGTGTATCAACGGGCGGAAGAATTTATTGAAGAGGAGCGCGAGTTTGCTTTATCGCAAGTCTTCCTGAATGCCACCTTTAAGCGCTACGTCACGGATAACGTCAGAATTTTACAAGACTTACATGCAGATTTGCATGAAGACTGGTTAAGACTGTATGCAACGCTTGAAGTCAAAGGTCTACATACCACACTGTCCGTAGACTTAAAGCTGATCCAAATGGAACTCAACCAACGTGTCCAACTGGTCGTCTTTGAACAGATCAGTGAAACTCAAGTTGTGGAAGCACGCTTTAAAAACTGGTTCCAGAAAATAGGTTTTTATGCAGCGATTTCCTTTTATCAGAAAATCTTAAAAGAAGATCCCTTGGGGAAAATTCTGGAAAAATACCAGATCGTACGGGTTCAGGATGAGTTGTTATATCTGGATTTGAATCGCTGGATGGGAAAAAGCCGCTCTGTGATCGAAACCTTAGGCAAGGTACATATTAACCATGCCCGATTACGCGAAACAGAGTTAGTTATTCTGGGAAATGTAAATCTGGCTGCCCTCCTCAACAAAATGAGTAATATGGCTTCTGACACGGATTCCTTTGATCTCCGAGATAGTCAAGTGTCTCCGATTCAGCAAAAATAAAAGACTTGCGTGGCTCTACAGGATTTATACAGTTTTCACATGATTATGTGGATTTCTCCATGCTTTAAAGCACAGCCACGCGTTACAATTATTTCAAACATTTCTTTACTTAGGACTGATCCACTAATGGCGATTTCACTTGTTAAAAACATGCGTCTGGTGTTGGGATTTACGACTACTGTCTTGTTAACCAGCATGACGGGCCACGCACTCGCCATGAGTCCATTCCAGGCCAGTTATCAGTTTTCTTATAATGGTAAAAACCTGGGTTCCGCCACGCGTACGCTCAGCAAAAGTGGCAATCAGTGGAATTATGTTTTTAGTGCCAGAGCGGGGGGGCTTGCCTCAGCGACTGAAAGCAGCCGTTTTAGCTTTAACAATGGCAAGATCATTTCCAACGACTTCAAACGCAGCAGCAAGGTGTTGATTCATAACAATACCTTGACAATTGATTTCGACCCAGCCAGAAAAATCATCAGTACACGCAAAGATGACAAGGCACGAAGTTTCAGCTGGACATCAGGGGTACTCGATGAATTGAACGCTGAGCTGCAAATTCGTGAAGATCTTAAAGCTTCAGGTCTAAAATCAGCTTATCCAATTGCAGATGCCAAAGAAGTTGAAGCACGCCGTTTTATTAAACAAGGGAATGAAACGGTGAAAACCAGTTATGGTACTTTTGAAACAGTGAAAGTCAAAATTCAACACAAGAAACCAGAACGCAATACGATCTTCTGGCTTGCACCTAAACTCGACTACTTACCAGTAAAAGTCAGCCATCAGGATGGTAACAGCTCTTATGGCTTACTCTTGACAGGCTACAAAGGCGCAACCCAATAAACTGACGTAACAAACTTCTGTCTTTCGACACATCTCAAATGTCTTGGAATATTAATCAAAGAGCACCTTAAGGTGCTCTTTGGTTGTTTCTAGCTGGACAGTTTTTTCACTAACTCACCCAAGCGCTTGCCTTGTGCTTCACAAAGAGCTTTTTCATCCTG
The DNA here is from genome assembly GCF_035916735.1 of Acinetobacter minutum. Taxonomy (NCBI): domain Bacteria; kingdom Pseudomonadati; phylum Pseudomonadota; class Gammaproteobacteria; order Moraxellales; family Moraxellaceae; genus Acinetobacter; species Acinetobacter minutum. The sequence continues at coordinate 27,936 of NZ_JAQIHG010000022.1, read as the reverse complement.
ACTCAGGCTAAGCTCATGACGTGGCCCGCTGACGTGACTAGCCCCATACGGCGTTCCCCCACTTTGCGTATTTGATAGCGCTGGATGGGCATTCGGTAAACCCATGATAAACATGCCGTGATGGAACAAAGGCGGTAACATACTAAACAAAGTCATTTCCTGACCACCATGCATAGCCCCAGAGGACGTAAAAACGCAGGCCGGTTTATTATGCAGTGCACCATTCAGCCAGAGGCTAGTCGTCTGATCCCAGAAATATTTCATTTCTGCCGCCATATTGCCGAAGCGTGTTGGTGAACCGAGCGCCAAACCTGCACAATTGGCTAGATCATCCAAAGTACAATAAATATCCCCTTGCTCTGGGATACTTGGTTCTGCTTCCTTGATTGAAGGGAAAACATGAGGCACTGTACGGATTTTTACCGAGACACCCGCCGCCTCCACGCCATTTGCGATGAGATGCGCCATTTCCCGGGTAGAACCATATTTGCTGTAGTACAGCACAAGGACATATGCTTGCATATTATTTAAAAAATTTGGTTAAAAAGAAAAACTATACGGTATTTCTCTTACTTTTTGGCTAAGCTAATAATAAATCACCGCAAGAACATCAAAAAATTGAGATCCGTGCCGATGATGCATTTATTAAAGAAACTGCCTTTTTATCAAGAAACCTGGTTTCAGTTTGTGGTCTTTGTTATTCGTCGTTTTGAAGCAGATCGCTGCCGGGAACAGGCAGGCTCTTTAACCTACACCACGTTGTTTGCTGTAGTGCCGATGCTCACGGTATTCTTGGTGATCATTTCTTCAATTAAGGCCTTAGAACCGGCACGGCAACAATTACAACAATTAATCTATAGCCATTTCCTACCCAAAAGTACCATCGCCTTTGATAAGGCACTGAATGCATTTACAGAAAAATCCAGCAATTTGACCGCCATCGGGGTGCTGTTTCTGTTTATCACGACGGTACTGATGCTGATCAGTGTAGAAGGTGCTTTTAATCGCATCTGGCGGGTCAAAGAAACCCGCGGTGGGATTATGGGTTTCATGCGTTACTGGACCATTATTTCCTTAGGACCGATTGTCTTAGGAAGTGCCTTTGCGCTTTCCTCTACCGTCGCTTCCATGAATATCCTGAGCAATAATTTTGCAGGTTATGAAGTGGATGGAGCATTTATCTTATGGATCATTTCATTTGCTCTCACGGTCATCGGTTTTTTTATTCTGTACTGGACCATTCCTAACCGCAGTGTCCCGATCTCAGCCGCAGCAGTTGCAGGTCTATTCAGTGCTGTGGTATTTGAGCTGTTAAAGAATCTGTTTAGCTGGGTCATGGCCAATTTTACCAGCTATGAAATTGTCTATGGTGCCTTTGCTGCCGTGCCGATTTTCCTGCTCTGGATTTATCTGTCGTGGAATATCGTCCTGCTCGGCGTCGAAATCAGCTATGCACTCACGGCCTTTCATACCAGCAAAGAAAGATTACGACATCCAGTGCTCATGCTGTTGGATATTTTGGAACTGTTCTATCGCAAACAGCAGATCGGTGCGAGTGTCAGTGATGAAGAAGCCCTAAATATTCTGGGTCGCGGTGAGATGGGGCACTGGCCCACTTATGTGCTGATGCTGGAACAGCAAAATCTGATCAAGCGTACCGATAATGACGAATATGTTTTGGTTCGCAATCTGGCTCAGGTCGATTTCTGGAGTTTTTATAGTGCCCTGCCGTATCCGCTGCCTTTACGCAAGGATATCGGCAATTTGCATACGGATGACAGATGGATCTGCCGGATCGGCCCGGCTCTGATCGAAACAGATGATTATCTGGCAGCAAAGCTGTCTATTCCACTCGCACGTATTTTTGAACAAAAATAATTTCGAGCCTAGGACCAGCGGGTGATCCTAGGTCATACGATAAAAAATTATTTTACAAAGGTCGTCCAGACAAAATCCTGCGTTGTGCCATTCAAGGTCATGGTCAACTGATCGCCTGAATGCAATGCTGCAACACCAGCAGGTGTGCCAGTCATAATCACATCGCCCGGCTGTAGAGAGAAACTCTGACTAATTTCTGCAATCAAAGCACCAATCTCAAAAATCAGTAAGGCTGTATTACCTTTTTGACGGATTTCGTCATTGACCTGTAACTGATAACTTACTGCTTTCCAGTCCTGGATTTCGCTTACCTCCACCCAGCTTCCGAGCAAACATGAGCCATCAAAAGCTTTGGCACGCTCCCAAGGCTGGCCTTTGGCTTTTAATTCATTTTGTAGATCACGCAAGGTTAAATCCAGCCCCAAAGTCACCGCACCCACCGCCTGCAAGGCTTGAGATGGATCTGTTTCTGCTTTTAATGGCTGATCTATACGCAAGCACAACTCACTCTCATAATGGCAATCCCCGAGAGCCCGATTCCATGCGATTCCCTGTTCCAGACTCACCAAGCTACTCGGTGGCTTGATAAAAAGAACTGGACGGTCAGGAACAGCATTACCCAACTCTTTGGCATGATCCGCATAACTGCGACCAACACAGACAATCTTTGATGGAATGCTCATCACAATCTTCCTTATTTTTTAAAGGTGTTTTCAAATAAACTCTTGTCGGCTGCATTGGCAAAAGCACGCTTTGGCACAATCACCACCATACGGTTATTAAACTCGATCATATAAGTCAAGTCGCTGCTAGCAAAATGGCGAACGGCGCTATAAGCAAATACCTGTTTGCGTCCATTGACGTAGAGTTCAACATGATCCTGGAACAGTTCAATCCCCTGTTCACTTTTCCCGAGCTGATATTTGACAAACTGGCGCTTGAAGACCATCGGTAAAAACCAGTAGCGCATCACTGCCTGTAAAACCAGAAAGAATGCCCCGAGCGCAACATAATAACGCCCGACTCCAGCGAATCCCAAATAAATACCCCACAGCATAATCCCGATGCTGATCAGCGGGGTCATAAAACGGGTGAATTGTTTTTTACCAAAGGCTGCTAGCGCAAAACCATCTTGTGATTCTTCCAGATTGAGCTGATAACGTAGCGCCAAGGCAGGTTGTTGATCTGTCATAACGAAAATTCGGTTGGTCGTATAATCGCCGCTATTAGAGCATATTCAGATAGTCTTGAAAAATAATAGACGGATTTATTTCAAGAGGGGTAAAGGGAGAAGATTGGGGAAATTTCAGGCACAAAAAAACCGCTATAAAGCGGTTTCTTATTCAAGTTGGTGCGCTCAGCGCGCACCAGAAACCATCAGTAGACTATTGATAGTATTTAACTTTTTATACTTAAAGATTTTATTTACCGTATTAAATACCGTAAAAACTTTAATCAGATGTATGACATCAAATGCCTTATGATTTTATTGCCCACATACATGATTTAGATCTATCTCATTATTCTATCATATTCAATTTCTTATTTATGATATGTTATATCATTACGTTTTTAGATGCTCCGTTTTTCATATATCATTAATTAATTAAGATTCAGGGTTCAGGGCATGTTTGAAAGTATTGATGATTTAAAGAAAAAATTAGATCAGCATCGTCCTCTTCCTCCTGCAATTGTAAAAAATTTACAAGAAGATCTTATTGTCCGTTGGACATATCACTCGAATGCAATTGAAGGCAATACACTTACATTGCTTGAAACAAAAGTTGTTTTAGAAGGCATAACCGTTGGTGGCAAAGCCTTACGCGAACACTTCGAAGCAATCAATCATAGAAATGCGATTTATTATGTTGAAGATATTATTCGAAAAGAAGAACCATTCTCTGAATGGCAGATTCGAAATATACATCAACTCATTTTAAAAAATATCGATGATGACAATGCTGGCCACTATCGCCAGCAAAACGTATTGATTTCAGGTGCTACATTTACCCAACCTGATTACACATTACTAAATGACAAGATGACTCAATTAGTAGACTGGTATAATAGTGAAGCACATAAGCTGCATCCAATTGAACGTGCAGCCAAAGTACATGCTGATTTTGTGGGTATTCATCCGTTCATTGATGGCAATGGACGTACATCACGTCTTTTGATGAATCTTGAATTATTAAAAGCTGGCTATCCGCCTTGTGTGATTACAGTCGAAAATCGTTTGGCTTATTATGAAGCTCTTGATCAGTGGATGGCTTATGGCAAAACTGAAGCTTTTATTCAGTTGATTGCCGAAGCTGTACTAGAGGGATTTAAACCATATCAGGTAGTTTTAGGGCTTTAACTCTTTGCGATACGAATTTTTAACTTATACTTTTACTTACAATTCTTTAGTTCATCATTTAACTTTTCCTGCCTTCCATTATGGAGAGGCAGGACTCAACTAGAAGTTGATAGAAGCACCCGCATACGTAGAGAAGCCTTCGCCAGGTGTAGAGCGCGCCACATCTAGTCCCTTATCGTTGTAGCCTGGTGTAACCGTGGCAGCATAGTGTTTATCACCAATATTTTTGAAGTCAATCCATGTATTCCATTTCTTGCTTTCAGGCTGGTAGCCGAGACTGACGCCCCAAGTATTGTAACCATCTGCATAAAATGAATTTGCATAATCAACTGGCACTTTAGATGCATGCTCTGTATTCAGGCTGGCAAATATACCATTGTAGAAATCCATTCTAAGCTGCGCCTGATAAAAATGCTTAGGCAACCCGGGAAGCTGATTTTTTCCGAATACAGGATCATCTTTGTACTTAAAATCACTGTAAGTATATGATTGGCGAAGTGATAAATCACCCAAGCCATCCTGACTCAACAATAAGCTGTTCAGGCCTGCCTCTATCCCCTGATGAATGGTACGGCTTGCATTTGATTCGGCAATAATAGGATTCGGCATTGGAGAAATCTCAACACTCAACAACTCATTTTTGACTTTAGAGTAGTAATAATTTAAATCCCAGCCCCCAATTGTACTTTCACCACGACCACCAATTTCGAAAGTTTGTGCTTCCTGATTATCTAAATGAATCGGTGCACGCATACGACCAGCAGCAGGACCACTACCTTGTGGGAAGTATTTATTTGATCCCCAAATTAATGACCATGGATGCGGCGGTTCAACACTTTTGCTGATATTACCGTAAACTTGAAGATCTGGATTAATCTCATACCGCAGACCAAACCTTGGTGCAAAATCCCAATTGCTTTCACTTAACTTTTCATTCGTAACTGGATAATAAACTTCACTGCCGCGTTTGGTGTAAATGCCAGCCACACCTGCACTGAACCATAAATTTGGCTGAATTTCGGATTCATTGCTCAATTGAATCACATTGTCAGAACCACGATATGTATATTTGCGGGTAATCGTTCCTGCATCATAACTGTTTCTATCGAAACGAAGCGATTCTGTGACACCTGAATCCGGGCGATGTGTAGTGCTGCGAATTGATGCCTTTACTACACTATTCAATCCGAACAAATCATAAGATTGCAGATATGACAGGCTTGCAGAGATATCACTATATTTCACATCTGTACGGTACGGACTTTCTTGCAAATCCATAGGATAATTGTGATAAGCCAACGTTGCTTGCAATGTGCCGCCATTATCTAAATTTAATGTTGTTTTATTGGCCAACCAAGTACTACCCGGCTGAATGCGTTTTGCATCATATTGCAGATTGTAGGCATTTGCCGCCTTAGGGTCATCTTTAATTTGCTGTTTAGTTAAACGACCTGGTGTCTGATGTTCAGTCTCACGGTAACGTAAATAAAAACGAGTTTCTAAATTTGGATTAATCTGATATCCAACATTAGCTGCAATACCTTTGCTATCTCCTTCACCATGCTTTTGGTATCCATTATAGGTGGAACCATTAATTGAAACATAATAATCAAGATCGGCAATTTTTTGGCCGGAACTAAGCGCATACTTTTGGAAACCTCGACTGCCAGCTTCGTAACGGAGCTGCAAGCGTTCAGCATCCTTCCCTGTTTTAGTCACATAATTGACTGCACCACCTAGAGCCAAAGAACCTTTATCGAAGCCATTTGCTCCTCTAAATACTTCAGCTCTGCTCAACCATAATGGTTCAAGTAATTCATAAGGCGTTCCACCAGGCCCTGTAAAAGGGATATCATCCAGAAGGACATGCACGCCTGAAGCATGAGCACCCGGTGTACGGTTAATACCGGAACCACGTATAGATACTTTTGTACCTTCATTGCCTGGAGATTTTGCATATACTCCGGGCTGGAGTGCCAATACATCTTCATTAGTGCCAGACTTTCCTTTCTCCAGCTGCGCTGCACTGATCAAATTGGTGCCGCCCGGCACTTTTTCTAAAAAACTTCTTGGCTGCCTGGAAACTCGATTTTTCCTCAGCTTTGACTACAACGGTTTCAAGATGGATCACCTCATCTTTTTCATCGGTATTCTGTACTTCATCAGCATATACTCCTCCTGCCCCCGCAGATGCAATCATGACAGTTAGAATTTTCTGTTTAAATGGGTTAGTATTTTTCATTGTTCATTCTCTTAATGACTTAACTCACGTTTAGAAATCGGCTGGTTAGTCTTTAAACGGTCACCTTGCCCATATAGTTTTTTTCGCAAACCTGGCCGATATTCTATTTTTAACAAATCACGCTTCCTAAGTTCTGGTATAAGAGCATCTTCAAAATATTCATAGCTGTTGCAGAAATCACATCTGCAACATTAATAATGCCATGTAATTTCTGTAGCTTCATTTGTAACTTACCCTTTAAAATCTCAATCAACAGTATGCTCTGCAATAAATAGAACAATTTTATCCAAAATTCCATCAATTTCTGATTCATTCTTAATAACATGTATCTGTGTCATACTTTGTACTTATTCACAATTTAAAATCTCTCTATTTTTTTATTAAAACAATAATGATTTAAATTTTGGCACCCATTTTGCTTAATCAGTATTACGTTTTATAAAAATTGTAATATTGAGGGGCAACACTATGGGTTACGTTGCACGTGAACTCAGTCAAAGAAATAAACTCCTGTTTGGCTTGGGGTCTTTTTTAATACCGGTCTTGATTTGGTGTGCAGTCAGCTATTTACCTTTTATCTGGCATCCACAAGTCCAGATTGCTGATTCAGGCAGCGTGAATTATTTACAGGTCGGTAGTCGGATTGATAAAGACGTCTTTTTCTCTGCCGCTCAGTCTGCGCTAGATCAAGGTCTGGCTCCACCGCAAGGGATTCTGGTGAATCCGATCTATCTGCCCGCCCCGCATGAAGTGGCGATTGCCCTGGTCACAGCATTCACCACTGAACCTGCACAGGCCAATGCACCCTGGTTCCATGAAAGCCTGTGGCACAGTATCAAACTGGTTTTTAGTGCTTTCTTTATTTCTTCGCTGATCGGGATTCCACTCGGTATTTTATGTGGTTTCTCTCATAAAATTTCCCAGCTGACCGAGCCTTTTGTTGAATTTTTCCGCTATCTGCCTGCCCCGGCCTTTGGTGCACTTGCGGTTGCTATTTTAGGGATCAATGATGCACCGAAAATTGCCATCATTGTGATTGGCACCCTGTTCCAGCAAATTCTGATTATTGCCAATACCACACGTCTGGTGGACCGTAGCCTGATTGAAGCCGGTTTTACCTTAGGCACCAATAAAATGAAAAGCCTGTTTTATGTGGTCATTCCAGCGGCCCTCCCTGAAATTTACCGCAATCTGCGTGTCCTGCTCGGCTGGGCATGGACCTATCTGATCGTGGCTGAACTGATCGGCAGTACCTCGGGGATTACTTGGTTCATTACCCAGCAAGCCCGTTACCAGAATTTTGACAATGTCTTTGCCGCGATCCTGATCATTGGGGTGGTTGGTCTGCTTTGCGATGTGCTTTTAATGAAACTTGGACAACGCCTATTTAAATGGAAACCGGGAGCAAATTAATGCAAAACCCTGAATTTAATACCCGTGAATACTTTGACAAAATTTATAGCCGTCCGGTGATTCTGGAAGCGAAACAGCTGACACAAAAATTCAGTCATGGCAAAACTGAACGTACGGTTTTAAATGCCCTGAATCTCAAAATTCATAAGCGTGAGTTTATCTGTGTGATTGGTCCTTCCGGTTGTGGTAAATCGACCTTTAGCCGTGTAGTGGCAGGGCTAGACCCTTATAGCAGTGGTGAAATTCTGGTCGATGGCCAGCCGATTACCGGTCCGAGTCCGGAACGTGGCATGGTGTTTCAGGGCTATACCCTGTTCCCATGGAAAACCGTCAAAGAAAATGTCATGTTTGGCCCGAAAATGAAAGGCCAAAGTAATGCCTCAGCCGAAGCGCAGGCACGTGAATGGATCAACATCATTGGCCTGGAAAAATATCAGGATCAGTATCCGCATCAACTTTCAGGCGGAATGAAGCAACGTGTGGCGATTGCCCGCGCCTTGGTCAATGAACCCAAAGTGTTGCTGATGGATGAACCTTTTGGTGCACTGGATCCGCATACGCGCCAGAAAATGCAGCGTCACCTGATGGATCTGTGGCAAAACATCGACATTACCATCATTTTCGTGACCCACGATATGGATGAAGCCATCTTGCTGGCAGACCGGATTGTGGCGCTGAAAGCCAATCCAGGTGAAATCAAGGAAATTATTGAAGTGGATTTACCACGTCCACGCCATCCAGATCTGATGTTGACTCCGGAATTTAAACAGCTGCGTGAGCACGTCAATCATCTGGTACATGCACAGGAGGATGAGCTGGATCCTGCACTAGCCGATCTTCCAGAAATTCCACGCTTGACCAAAGTCAGCACGAGCAAATAATCTGTTTAAAACAAGCCTTTGGGACGACCCAAAGGTTTTAGTCGCTGTGTTGGACGACCAACAATAAGGTGATTGCAATGCAAGACCAATACGTACTCCCACTCGTCGATATTTCTAAAATGCAAAGCCCACATCTGGCCGATTGTCTTGAAGTTGCGGCAGCTTTAGACCAGGCCTGTAAAGATGTCGGATTCCTTTATCTTAAAGGGGATCAGTTTAACTTTGATTATGCCAAGTCGATGGTTGAACTGGCCAAATCCTATTTCGAGCAGGACCTGGACACAAAAATGCAGCACTATATTGGCAAATCCAGTAACCATAGCGGTTATGTGCCAATTGGTGAAGAACAGTTTGCGGGCAACAGTTATGACCTCAAAGAAGCCTATGATGTGAATTATGATTATCAGGGTTCTAGAACAGACTACCCATTGCTTGGCCCAACCTTATGGCCTGATCATCCAAATTTTAAAACCATTGTCAGCCAATATTACGGTCACTTGCGCACCATTAGCGAACAGATTTTTTCTGCTTTTGCCCTGGCTCTCGGTGTCAAAGAAGATTTCTTTGCCGATAAAATTAATGATGCACCAAGTCAATTGCGCCTGATTCATTATCCGTACAATCCTGATATCAAAGATGCCGAAGGCATCGGCGCACATACCGACTATGAATGCTTTACCCTGCTGCTGCCTACCGCACCAGGTTTGCAGGTGCTGAACAAAGCTGGTGAATGGATCGATATTCCACTGATCGAAAATACGCTGGTGATGAACATTGGAGACATGATGGAAATCCTGTCTAATGGCAAATACCTGGCAACCAAACACCGCGTAAAAAAAGTCTCTGAAGAACGATATTCCTTCCCGCTGTTCTGTGCCTGCAACTATGACACGGTGATTGAACCGGTAGTACAAACCAATGATTCCAAATATAAACCTTTAATTGGTGGTGAACACCTGTTTAACCAGACCGCACAAACGTTCCAGTATTTAAAACAGCGAATTACCGATGGTGAGCTGGTGCTGAAAAATGCCGTTCCGCTGTCTTCCTTTGGTCTGAATGAAAAATCGGAGGCAGCATCATGAACCTGTTAGAAGCCATAAAAACCTTAACACCGACAACTGCTCAACCTGAAGTTGTTCCGAGCTTTTTATACGGGGCATTTCGCAGGAAAAGCATCAGTTTTTTTAATGGCCTGACCGATCAAAACACCATTGTGTACTGGTTCCAGTCACGCAGCTTTACTATAGATCTACGGCTGAAAAGTCAGAATGACACACCAGTGACAGAACGGCAGGGCTGGATTGGCAATACAGTATGGGATGATGCAATGCAGCTCTTGTCCTGGGAAGTAGAAGACTACGCCAATTACCAGAACCATGTGCAATGGCCTGAACCCGCAAAACTGCACGCGATCGGCAACTGTATTCTGGAATTTTCACCGAGCAATGTTTATGTCGAAGATTGGCGTCAGCAAGTGAAGAAAGGCTTGTTCTTAGGCCTACGCCTAGAATCTGCGGTAGATGTCCAATCAGGTGCAAAGCTGGAAATGGATGGCGGTCTGATCATCTGTGATGATCATATTGCTTATGCCCTGACCCGCTTGCCGGAAGTGCAATCTCAAGTCGCAGAACTAAATATCAAATCAGCCGATGCTACTTCATTTAATCTATTACAAAGCTTTGAAGTCTCTATTGGTACTCAGGGCTTCAGCAAAACCTACAGCACCCGTATCGGTGAAACAGGCAACGCCTTTGACCTGAACAATTTTGAAATTCTGGATGCAACCCGTCTGGTCCAGCATGTAGAAGTTGAGGGCCGTGCAATTGATCTGATTTTTGAGATTGATATCTACCAACCTGAATATGAGTTTCAGCACACGACTACCACGACTGCAGAAGCAGCACAGTGGATGAGCGCGGAACAGAATCACCTGCTCCATCATGCAGAACGGGTGTTATAAGGAGGAATATGGCTTTTTTATATCTATTGATATAGAAATATCTATTACATAATTATCATTTTATTAAATTTAATAATATTAAATAAAACTAACATTATAAGATTTTAAGGCTAATTTATATTAGTCTTTTTATTTTGACTATTAATAGTGCGGTTTGGCTTTGTTGCACAAACATAGCTTAGAAGGCTTCTTCAGCAATATAATTTCAGAATGAAGAAGCCTGCACCTAAAATCTATCGTACAACTAATTGGTCATCCTATAATCAAGCTTTAATTAACCGAGGTAATATCTCCATTTGGTTTGATCCAAAGACTCAGTGGTATGCACAATTACAAGGCAAGCAAGGTCGAAATCAAACCTACTCCGATACAGCAATTCAATGCTGCTTAATGATCAAATCTCTATTTCGACTCTCTTTACGTATGGTGACAGGTTTTGTTCAAAGCCTGATTAAACTCTGTGGATTAGATTGGACAGCTCCTGATTACACTACGCTTTGTAGAAGACAAAAGCATATTGATATTGCGATTAGCTATCAAAAAAGTCGTGATGGTCTCCATCTACTCGTGGATTCTACTGGCTTGAAGTTTCTAGGTGAAGGCGAATGGAAATGCAAGAAACATGGGGCTGAATATCGTCGCCAATGGCGTAAGCTTCATATTGCTATAGACGCTGAAACTCTTGAAATACGTGCAGTTCAGCTCACAACGAATAATGTCAGTGATTCACAAGTACTCGAAGATTTACTAGCCCAAATTCCCTTAGATGAGCAAATTGATTCTGTCTATACAGATGGTGCTTATGACACAAAGTACTGCCGACAAGTCATTTTAGATCGAGATGCACATGCGGTGATTCCTCCCAGGAAGAATGCAAAGCCTTGGAAAGATCAGCAAGCGAGGTCTATAGAGCGGAATGAGTTATTGAAAACCGTCAAACGGCTAGGAAGGTCACTTTGGAAAAAATGGTCTGGTTATCATCGTCGAAGTTTGGTGGAAACCAAGATGCATTGCATCAAATTATTAGGCGATAAATTAACAGCAAGGAGCTTTCCGAGTCAGGTGAATGAGATCCATGCACGTACAGCGGTATTGAATAAATTCACAGAATTAGGGCGCCCTCATACCCAAGTTGTCACTTAAATTTAGATCACTTAGGGGAGCTCAGCCTTTCAAACCTTTATGCAACAAAGCCGTGCGGTTTTATTTATAAAGTGCACCATTTAATAAGAAAATAAATTTTAAAATCATAAGAACCACCATTAATACACTTAATAATAAATCAAATATATATATTTCACTGATTTTAAATGATGGCATAGTAGTTGCATTATAAATATCAGTAATACTTTTTTAAATATTCGTATTACTAAAATAATGCCGTATGACGGCCTACCTTATATCGTGAGATTATAATGCTTTGGTCTGAATTAACCTGGGAAGAAATTCCTGAAGTTTTAAAAGCTGTGAATTATTCAGCGATCCTGCCTGTAGGCGCAACTGAACAGCATGGTCCACATTTAGGCTGTGGTGTAGATAGTGTTATCGCCGATATTGTATGCAAGGAAGTTTCTAAGCGTACTAAAGTCCCTATGCTACCTACCCTGCCATATGGTTGTTCTATTGGGCACAGTAAACATTGGCCAGGAACAATTGCCATCCAACCTATTACTTTAATCGAATTTGTCAAACAAATTGGAGATTGGGCATACGCTGGTGGTGTTCGACGTTTATTTATTGTTAATGCCCATGTAACGAATTCAGCCCCACTACGCTGCACCCTCGAGATGCTACGAGCAAGTTACGATGATTTGATGGTGAGTATTATCCATACTGCCAGCATCAGCACACGTGTCAAAGAATTTCATTTTTCAGATGCAGAAGACTGGCATGCAAACGATGCCGAAACCTCAGTCATTATGGCTCGTACACCAGAGTTATTCCGTGCTGACAAGCTTGATGTTGCTGATGACCCTGACCGTACTGAAAATCTAATCTTTGCTCATCCTGTAAACCATACCAGCAAAAATGGTGTCACGGGCTATCCAAGCCGTGCCAGCATTGAAAAAGGCAAACAAGGCTTTGAGTGGATGGTCGAAGACCTTTGTCAAGTGATTTTAAAAGGTAGCCAAGAAGAGCCGCCTTTAGACACCCCATATTGTTGCAAACACTAAATAACCCTAACTGAAAAAAATTCTTCCCAAATAGAATAGGTGAATACTATGTATACAAATGAACAAATTACTGAACTCAAAGATGAACTTGTTGAGAAAGGGGTTAAATACTGTATCGGTGCTTATGTCGATATTCATGGTATCCCTAAAGCCAAAGTTGTTCCAATCGACCACTTACACCAAATGGCAAATGGCTCTGAACGCTATACAGGTTATGCCCTTGACGGTTTAGGTCAGGCTCCAAACGATGATGAGTTAACTTCTGTACCTGACTTGGACAAAGCGATTCAAATTCCTTGGGAACCAAAATTGGCGTGGATTCCTGCTGATAACTATTTTCAAGGTAATCCATACCCATTGAATACCCGTGTTGCGCTTAAAAACCAACTGGCTGAAGCTGCAAAAATGGGCTATGGCATGAACCTAGGCATCGAGTGCGAAATTTACCTTCTTAAAAAATTAGAAGATGGCACCCTCACTGTGCCACATGCAAAAGATAAATTAGTTAAACCATGCTATGACGTACAATCTTTTGTAGACAACTTCTCTTGGTTGGATAAAGTTGCAACGCAAATCAATAACTTGGGTTGGGATCTTTACTCTTTCGATCACGAAGATGCTAACGGTCAATTTGAGTTTGACTTTAACTATGCTGATGCCCTTACTAGCTGTGACCGTTTGATTTTCTTTAGATTTATGGCAAAACACTTTGCTGAGGAAGAAGGTTTGCTGGCAACTATGATGCCAAAACCATTTGCAGATAAAACAGGGAATGCTGCTCACTTTAATATGTCTTTATATGACTTAAAAGATGGCAAAAACCTATTTGCCTGCGACCCGAAAGATGACCCACGCGGTATTGGCTTAACCACACTTGGCTATCAATTTATTGCAGGTATTTTAAAACATGGTCGTGCACTTTGTGCGGTATTTGCACCAACAGTGAATAGTTACAAACGTCTAGTACGCCGTGGGGCCATGAGCAATTTTAGCTGGGCACCTGTGTTTAACTCTTATGGTTCTAATAACCGTACAAACTCAGTTCGTGTACCAAGTGGTGGTGGTCGTTGTGAATCCCGTAATGTAGATGGTGCAGTAAACCCATATTTAGCTTCTGCATTGGTATTAGCTGCAGGTTTAGAAGGGATTCGTGAAAAGCTTGATCCAGGTGAGCCAAACGAGGATAACTTATACGAAATCACAGATGCAGAACGTGAAGCACGTGGTATCGAATTCTTACCACAAACTTTACAAGAAGCAGTTCAAGCATTTGCTGCTGATCCTTTAGTTGAAAAAACTTTAGGCAAAGAGTTACGAGATGAGTTTATTAAATACAAAACTATGGAATGGGAAAGCTATCATTTATCTGTAAGCAAATGGGAAACTGAACGTTATAGCGATATGTTCTAATCCTTTAATTTTAAGGATATTTATCAGAATCCAGTCCATCTTTTTTGAACTGGATTCTTTTTTATATCTATTTCTCTCCACTATGTAACATTCTAAGTTATTTAAACAGTGCTTTTAAATGCCTTGTAAATGGGCTCAATTCAACTTTTCTGCACCATTTTAAAATAAAATTAGGTTGAATATTCAAACGACCAATATTGTTCTATTTACCAGAAAATAATTATATTTATCAAAATCTTAATCTAATAGATCAACTAAATTTAGCGCACTTTTGGCATTTTTTCTGTAACCAACTCAGTAATACTTTTATGCAATTTCATATGACTAAAAATTTCCTTGGTTTTCGTTTTTTGCCTTTGATCTCAACTCCAATTTTGCATTTTAGAATGCGTAACTCAAGGTAAAATTTACAATTAAACCAATGGCTTAGTTTTGGATAGCTATAAACGTCTTGTACGTCGTGGTGCAATGAATAATTTTAGCTGGGCGCCTGTATTTAACTCTTAAGGTTCTAATAACCGTACCAACTCTTTTCATATTCAGAATGGCGGTAGTCATTGTGAATCCCGTAACGTTGATGACTCAGTTAATCTATATTTGGATATTTGGATATTTGGATATTTGGCTACGGCACTTGTACTCTCTGCAGGTTTGGAAGGAATCCGTGAACAACTTGATTCAGGTAAACCAAACGAAGATAACTTATATGAGTTCACCGAAGCAGAATGCCAGACACGAGGTATCAAATTCTTACCACAAACTTTACAAGAGGCCGTACAGGCTTTCGCCGATGATTCTCTAGTTGAAAAAACTTTAGGTAAAGAGTTACGAGATGAGTTTATTAAATACAAAACTATGGAATGGGAAAGCTATCATTTATCGGTAAGTAAATGGAAAATTGAATGTTATAGTGATATGTTCTAAATATCTTGTATTTAAAAAAACCTGCTATAGCAGGTTTTTTTATAGCTCATATTGTTAATCCAATAAAGAGTTCTCTTCTTTAAACTAGGTATTATTAATAGCAAAAAACCAAACTTGACGTTTGGTTTTTTTAAATTAAATTTTACTCAATACTATTAACAATTTCATCAGTAATTAAACTATCAACATTAATATCTTTTTCATAGATATTAAAATCAAGATTAAATTTATTTACATAATAGCTTGACCCATAAATAGATTCCAATCCCTCAGACTTTTTAAATACGTTTTTATTATCTGCCACAGACAGGAAATGGGTGCCGCTGATAAATTGCTCATATTGTTTAGGGTCTACCCCTACACGATTTGCCATAATCCGAACGGCATCATCATGTGTTTTAGGATCATTAATGTATGAAACAACTTTATCCCAGACCTTAACAATTTTTTTCCATTCTTCTTTGTGTTGGGCAAGATGCTCTGCATTTACAGAAACTGTGTCATATATAAGTCCAGGCTTCTCGGCTGAACTATAAATAATTTTTGAACCTGTTACATTTTTTAGAGCTTGGTTAGCTACTGGTTGCCAAACTGCAACTGCTGACACATCTTGTGAGGTAAATACTTGTGGTAATTCATTTGTTACAGCGTTCGTTATTTTCACATCAGATGGTGAAAGCTTTGCATCAGCTAAAGCTGTATTAAATAAAAGATGATCAACCAAGCCTTTTTCTAATGCTACAGTCTTACCTTTTAAATCCTGGATCGAATTAATTCCTGGTTTAGCTACAATTGCATCATTGCCGGCAGAGTAGTCGGTTGCCATTATTATGACACCTCTCATACCACCTGCACCTATTACTAGATTATCACCATTAGTTACGGTTACAGCATCAATTTGTTTTGCCGAAAATGCATTTAAGGATGATGAATAATCAAACCATTTAAAGTCTACATTCACTCCAGCTTCTTTTAACCAACCTTTTTCAATAGCCACTTGCCAAGCTACCCAACCAGGGTAATCACTATAACCAATAGTAATTGGTTTAGTACTAACTGTGGTGGATTCTTTCGCACCATTATTTGGTTCTGGTATTTTTGCACTGTTATCACAACCAGCTAAAAAAATTGCCCCAAGAATAGAAATAGATAAACCGGCTTTCTTGATCATTGTGCTACTTCTCCTATGAAATTACATTTAAAACGCGTATTTGAAATTTGTTTTGATTTGATAAAGTCACGCCAGCCGCCGAAATGACTGATGTCAGTTGCATCTTCAAGCGCATAGCCTTCGCAGATAAAACCTTTAACCCAGCTGCCATCTGCCAGCTGGACATTGCCAATGCCCAACGGTGCCGGAACTTCTGCCACGATCTGACCAAAGTTGGCGAATGGAATATCCCAGACTTCCACTTCGATTTCTTGACCTTTACTGTGGTACTGCAAACCCGGTTTCGGTGGTGTGGTATTTTTCAGCGCAAACAGCTTGTAGCTGGCTGAAGTTTTGGTTTTTTTCACTAAAGTGCCGCCACGTGTGGTGAGCTGAAAGTTCAAAGGCATACCAGTCAGATGCGCACCGACGACTGCCAGTTTCACTGCATGCTGCGATTGAATCTCTGTGCTTGGCGTATAATTTTTTTGCGAAGTACCCAGTGTCAACGCCGTTGCCTGCTGCCAGGTCTGACCAAAGTTTGCCAAGGCCTGATCCATCCATGCTGGTGCAATAAAGGTCACCCCGCTTGGCAAACCATCAGCACGAATTGCATTAGGCAGTGCCAAAGCCGATAAATCCGCAAAATTCACGAAGTTGGTATAAGCGCCCATGTGGCTGTTTTTCACCAGTGGACCGGCTTCTACATCGGCAATCTTGTAGATGGTTGGCGCCGTTGGCACCATCAAGGCATCAAAGTCTGCCAGGGCTAGATTGATCTGACGAGCCAATTGCGCTCGCTCATATTCCGCCTGCATCATATCCACGGCATTAAAGTTATCTGCCTGACTGATAATTTGGTTAATCACCGGATGGGTCACGTCACGAGAAACCAATTTTTCAACGGCACTGGTCCGTTCTGCGACCCAAGCCTTGTTATATAGTGCGGAAGCCAGTTGGTTGAAAATAGTGAAATCAATGGTTTCCACTGCATAACCAAGCTGCTCTACCCGGGCAATAGCCTGTTTAAATGCTTTTTCGGTTTCAGTATCGCCATAGAATTCCAGCTGTGCCGGAATCGCGATTTTGCTTTTGGAAAATTGGGTTGGCACATTGGCTGGATGCTGGCGTGAATATTCATCTGTCGCGTCATAACCTTGCATAATTTGTGCGACTTGCCATGCATCATCCACAGTCAGGGCAAAGACTGAAATCACATCAATGGTGCGGCATGCTGGCACCAGACCTGTGGTAGAAAACCAGCCTTTGGTGGGTTTCAAGCCGACAATATTGTTATGTCCTGCCGGTACACGGCCTGAACCTGCCGTATCGGTACCTAAACTAAAAGGCACCTGACCATTCGCCACCGCTACCGATGAACCTGAGCTTGAACCGCCGCTGATATATTCCGGATTAAAGCTGTTTTTCACTGCGCCGTAGGGTGAACGTACACCAACTAAGCCAGTTGCAAACTGGTCCAGGTTGGTTTTACCCACCACAATTGCACCTGCAGCTTTTAATTTAGTGACGACAGTGGCATCGCTGGTTGCGAGATAAGATGCTTCTTTGCAGGCTGCAGTGGTATAAAAACCGGCTACATCAATATTGTCTTTGACTGCAAATGGAATGCCGTAGAGTGGCAATTCGGCTAGTGATTTTCCTGTTAAGGCATCAATTTGTGCTTGTAATTGTTCTGCAGATGCAATTGAAATCCAGGCATGATCGTCATTTTTAAACGATGCGACATAAGACACCAAGTCTTGTAACTGGATCTGCTGCTGTTGATAGGCATTCTGCCAGTCTTGAATTGTCCATAAAGTATTCATGCTGATACTCCTTTATTTGTATTTTGGAGAATGGGAGGCATCACAACATCCATCAGTTCCAGATGCCCTTTTAGCACCCCTTTTAATGCGATAAATTGTTCGCTAATTTCTTTCAGATCACTGCTTACACCCTGCATCAACATGACTTGCAGGATTTTTTCATCGGCCAGTTGGATATGCAGTGAATTGATCACTTGCGCCAGATACTGTTGTTGCAGATCGACCAGCTGACTGCGCAGTGGTTTCAGGCTGACGTCATAGAGCAAGGTCAGTGTGCCGACCATGACTTCATCACGAATCGCTAATTCATCAATCAGGTGACGATTAATCATGTCGACAATGGCCTGTGAGCGACTTTCATAGTGCTGCTCGACAATTTTTTGATCCATGGCTTGTAAGGTGGTTTCTGGCACGGTGATACTGATCCGTGCCAATTTTTGTTTAGCCACGCTGTTTATCCTTCGGCTGAACATGAGCAGATTGTTTAATGTGGAATCCAGCACGAATACTTAAAAGCTCGACCAGAAAGTGAAGCCACGGATGCATTTTTTTATTAGATGTCGGACTGTTCATGTGCATCTCCTCAAGGTATTACAAAACCATAATTTCGTATTACTTAGAAAATGCAGAAAACGTGCCAAGTATTATTTATTAAGATGCAGTAAATAAAATTGCGTAAATGGGCAAAAAAAAGCCCCATAACATTGAGATGGGGCTTATTCTAAAGCAAAAGTAAGTTGAGTATTTCATCAGTTTATTCCATTTTTATTGCTCATGTCCTCGCTCTTGTTTTTATACATGAATGGTTAACTGATGCGTTTGATTGAGTGACCAAATGTATTGCTCTCCTCTATTTATGCTGTATTTATAAATAAGCATAGAGCATGCCAAAATAAAAAATAGCGTTTAATTTAAGCAAAATCTCTGAAAAATAGCTCACATAGCTATAATGAGAAAGAACGTGGGGGATTTACTTTTGTCGTTATGGCTAAAAAATAGACCATTTTGCACCATTGGGGTTCAGTAGGTGCATCAAAGTGTGGCTATATTTTATTCTGGCTTGGTTAAGGATTAGTGCTGTAAATTTACAGTCTAAAAATAAGTATCATTAACAGTGCGGCCAACCTACACACGTGCTGCTATAGGTTAAGGTCTACTAGATTTAAAAAAATAAATAAAATTTTGCTTTATTTTTGAATTAAAAAACATTCAGATTTCTTTTAATCTATGCTAGTTTTACTGCAATTTTAATGACAACACTCTATAAAATTTTTCATGCAAAAATATACGGTTAACCAATACTTAATTGAAAATATTCTTTCGTGGGTTACATCAGGTGAAATTGCAATTCCTGAAATCCAACGTCCATTTGTTTGGGATAGCTCAAAGGTCCGTGATTTGATGGATAGCCTTTATCAAGGCTTCCCTATTGGTTATGTAATCGCTTGGAAAAACCCGAATGTAAAATTGAAAGACGGTACCTTAAGCGAAGGTAAAAAAGTCCTTATTGATGGTCAACAACGAATAACTGCCCTAACAGCAGGTATTCTAGGGCAATATGTTATTAATAAAAGTTATCAACGTGTAAAAATAAAAATTTCCTTCAATCCTATTGAAGAAAAATTTGAAGTACAAAACCCAGCAATTTTAAAAGATAAAACATGGCTATCAGATATTCATGATGCTTTTTCAGGGAAAATTAGCCTAATCAAACTTGTACGTGAATATTTAAAACAAAATCCAGATGCCGATGAAGACCAAATTGAAAATGCCTTCACTCGTTTAATCAGTATCACTAAAAAACCTATTGGAATGATTGAGTTAGCTCCAGAGCTCGA
This sequence comes from Acinetobacter minutum, assembly GCF_035916735.1. NCBI lineage: Bacteria > Pseudomonadati > Pseudomonadota > Gammaproteobacteria > Moraxellales > Moraxellaceae > Acinetobacter > Acinetobacter minutum. Next base: position 7,878 of record NZ_JAQIHG010000022.1, on the reverse strand, counting down.
TATTGAAACTGTTACTGAAATCTTTATTCGTATCAACTCTAAGGGTGTTGTACTTAGTCAAGCTGACTTTGCGATGAGTAAAATTGCTTCTGATACTGAAAATGATGGAAATACATTACGAAAGGCGATCGATTATTTTTGTCATTTAGCAATTTCCCCTGATTTCTATAAACATATTGAAGATTATGATCCTGAATTTGCCCAAACTGACTATTATCAAAAAATGGTTTGGCTGAAAAAAGAAAATGAAGATCTCTATGATCCAAGTTACAATGATTTATTAAGAGTTGCTTTTACATCACAATTTAATCGAGGACGTCTTTCTGATCTTGTAAGTTTACTTTCAGGTCGTAATTTCGAAACTCGAACTTTCGAATCCGATATATCAACAGAGTCATATCGTATATTAAAGATTGGTGTTCATAATTTTATTAATGAAACCAACTTTAAAAGATTTTTAATGATTGTCAAATCTGCTGGGTTCATATCACCCAAATTATTACGTTCACAGAATGCTTTAAACTTTGCTTATATCTTATATTTAAAACTAAAAGACTTAGGTGTAAATTCTGTACAAATTGAAAGTCATGTTAAACGCTGGCTCGTGTATAGCATCTTAACAGGACGTTACTCAGCCTCTCCTGAAAGTACAATTGACTATGATATTAAACAAATATCTGAAAAATCTTTTGATGTGTATTTAAAAGAGAAAGAAGAAAGTGAGCTTTCTGAAGCCTTCTGGAACTCGTCACTCCCTAGAAGTTTGGATACTTCTGTTGGCAGTAGTCCGTACTTCCATGTTTTTTTAGCCTCTCAAGTAAAAGAAAATGATTTAGGTTTTTTATCAAAAGATATCACAGTTGGTCACATGATTGAGCATAGAGGCGATGTTCATCATCTTTTCCCTAAAGAATACCTAAAAAGTGCGGGGTTAGATCGAAGTAAGTATAATCAGATTGCCAATTATGTTTATATGCAACAAGATATTAATATCAAAGTGGGGAAACAATCACCTCAAGAATATTTCTCCATTATTCGAAATCAAATTAAAACAAATCAAGTTTCGATTTCTGGTATCACAACTGAAAATGAATTAATAAGCAACTTTGAATCACATTGTATTCCTAAAGAAATTGAAACTATGACCATTGATAATTATTTTGATTTTTTAGAAAAAAGGCGAAAACTTATGGCACTAAAAATTAAAAATTATTATTTTTCTTTATAAAAAAAGACCGCTTAAGCGGTCTTTTTTTATTTCCAACTCATCAAGCCACCGGCGCCAACGTAAACAACACCTGCCCCGTTTTTACCGTTTGCCCTTTTTCAATAGTAATCGCATCAACACGCATACGTTCAGGCGCAATAATTGGAATCTCAATCTTCATCGCTTCAATCACTGCAAGCGTTGCACCTTCTTCCACAATATCACCTGACTGACATTCAATTTTCCAAATTGAACCCGGCATATGCGATTCCACCGCACAGCCACCTTCAGGCACTTCAACACCTTCACCATCATCCACAGCATCCAGACTTTCAGGCACATATTCCGCAAGCCCTGCTTCATGCCAGCGACGGCGCTCCGCATCAAAGTTGGCTTGTTGTACAGACTTAAATGCCGAAATCGACTCTTGGTTTTCAGTTAAAAAGTCATTGTATTCTTTCAGGTTGAGTACACCTTCTTCAATACGCAGTTTTAAACGCCCTGCTTTGAAGTCCTCACGCATTTGCATCAGTTCAGCTTCAGATACTTCATAAAACTTAATTTGGTCAAAGAAACGCAGTAACCACGGTTTACCTTGTTCAAAGTCAGCATTTTTACGGTAGCGTGACCACATTTGTGTGGTACGTCCCACGAACTGATAACCACCTGGGCCTTCCATACCGTAGACACACATATAGGCTCCGCCAATACCCACGGCATTTTCAGGCGTCCATGTCCGTGCAGGGTTATATTTGGTGGTGACTAAACGCTGACGCGGATCAAGCGGGGTCGCCACAGGCGCGCCCAAGTACACATCCCCCAAACCCATGACCAAATAACGGGCATCACAGACCACATCTTTCACGGCTTGCTTGTCTTTTAAGCCATTAATACGACGGATAAATTCGATATTATCTGGACACCACGGCGCATCTGGGCGCACGGTTTGCATATAGCGTTCAGTTGCGAGTTGCGTTTGAGAATCTTCCCAAGCCAGCGGCAAATACACGGTACGTGATGGTACTTGCATCTCAGTTACATCAGGCAATTCAGCTTCAGCCACTTGCAGTAAACGGAGTAAATCAAGTTGATCAAGCTTGATTGAATCAAAATGTATTTGCAGAGAACGAATACCCGGGGTCAGGTCGATAATGCCCTCAATATTTTGCTGTTGAACCCATTGCATCAAGGCATGAATACGGAAACGTAAGTTCAGGTCTAAAACCAGCTCACCATATTCCACCAACATATAGTTATTACCAGCAGGACGATAGACCACATCAGGCGCACCGTTTAGACCTGCTAAGGTATCGAGTACGGCATTGTTCAGCGTAGAAAGTTCAGGATAGAACGATTCATCAAATGTCGCCGCTTGCGTATCGGTCGCTTCTAGCTGCGCATGATATTTTTCATTTAAAAGTTTGGCTTGGTGATAACTCACAGGGACAAACTTGACTTTGTCACCAGCTTTGAGTTGACCCAATTTCCAAAGCTCAGAATTGATCACCACCGCTGGACACACGAAACCGCCTAGGCTTGGGCCATCTGGACCGAGGATAATTGGCATATCGCCTGTAAAGTCGATGGCACCAATCGCATAAGCATTGTCATGAATATTGGATGGATGCAGACCCGCTTCACCCCCATCCTCACGTGCCCATTCAGGTTTTGGACCAATTAAACGGATACCGGTACGGCTGGAGTTAAAGTGAATCTCAAAGGTATTGGCAAAGAAAGTATCAATATCATTTTTGGTAAAGAAATCAGGTGCACCATGTGGACCATACATCACGGCAATTTCCCATTCATGGCTGAATGTTGGGATCTGTTCAGGCGCTAGTGCATTGATGTCATCCGATGTAAATGCTGTGATTGGAAGCATATCGCCAATTAATAAGTTACGTCCTGCATGACCGCCAAATTGACCAAGGGTAAAAGTCGCTTGTGAGCCTAAGTAATCAGGCACATTCAAACCGCCTTTAATGCCGATATAAGTACGGCAACCTGAGGTGATTTTCCCACATTTTAAAATTTGACCTTTACGCACATTCACGGTTTGCCACATTGGCACAGTCACACCATCCAAAGTCGATGGCATATCACCACCTGCCAATACAATCTGGCTATCGCAATGGAATTTTAAGGTAGGACCCTGCAAGGTACATTCCAACCCTGCGGTGTTATAGGCATTGCCAAGCAGTTGGTTTGCCACATTTAAAGATAGTGGATCAATCGCACCTGATGGTGGCACACCGACATCCCAATAGCCCAAACGCCCTGTGACATCTTGCACAGCAGTTTGAATACCAGCTTGTAGGACTTCAATTTTTTGGGTTTTCCACTCAAATGTATTTAAGAAACGTGTGGTTTGTGTGCCTGCTTTAAATACATCACAGTCGATAATGTTTTGTAGATATTCAAGATTTGTTTCAATCCCTGCAACGGAAGTTTTGGCCAAAGTTTCGGTCATGGCTTGAATGGCAGAGTCCCGATCATCTGCTGTGACGATGATTTTGGCAATCATTGGGTCATAGAAGGATGAAACATTTGAGCCTGTTTCTACCCAAGTTTCATTACGCGCATTGGCATCAAACTCAACATGGGTTAAAAGCCCTGCACTCGGTTGGAAGTTTTTAATTGGGTCTTCAGCATAGAGACGCACTTGAATCGAATGACCCTTGGATTCAAGTTTTGCTGTTGGTGGCGTCCAGTCACCGCTGGCAAGGGTCACCATCCATTCCACCAAGTCCACACCAAAGACTTGCTCCGTCACGCCATGTTCCACTTGTAAACGGGTGTTGACTTCAAGGAAATAGAATTCTTGTGTGTCGGTGTCCATTACGAATTCAACTGTTCCCGCAGAACGGTAGTTCACTGACTGCATCAGTTGAATCGCGACATTTTGGATATAGGCGCGTTGTTCGTCGTTGATGTGTGGTGCAGGCGTTTCCTCAATCACTTTTTGGTTACGACGTTGTACTGAACAATCACGCTCACCAAGTGCAATGACCTGACCTTGACCATCACCGAAAATTTGCACTTCGATATGACGGGCATTTTGGACAAATTTCTCTAAATATAATCCTGCATCTTTAAAGTTGGCTTGAGCCAAATAGGAAACCGTTGCAAAGGCATCTTTCAGTTCATCCTCGTTCCACACCAGACGCATGCCGATCCCGCCACCGCCTGCGGTACTTTTCAACATCACTGGATAGCCAATACGTTCAGCTTCTAATAATGCTTCAGCTTCATCTGCCAATAACTGACTACCAGGCAGTAAAGGTACATTCGCTTGAATGGCAAGTTCACGTGCGGTGTGTTTTAAACCAAAAGCTCGCATTTGTGCGGAGTTCGGACCAATAAAGGCAATACCTTGTGATTCACACAAGTCGCAGAATTCAGCATTCTCTGATAAGAAACCATAGCCCGGATGAATCGCTTGCGCACCAGTTTGTTTCGCGACTTCCAGAATTTTTTCGACATTTAAATAGCTTTGGCTGGCTGGTGCTTCACCAATATAAACTGCTTCATCCGCTAAAGTCACATGCAATGAATCACGGTCTGCTTCAGAATAGACGGCTACAGATTGGATGCCCAATTTTTTTAGGCTACGAATCACACGACAGGCAATGGCACCACGGTTGGCGATCAGAACTTTATTAAACATTTTATGCTTCCTCGCCTTCACGGATAATCAATTGAATTTGGGTGGGGTTATAGGCATTACATGGGTTATTGAGCTGAGGACAGTTGGAGATCAGCACGATCAAATCCATCTCTGCTTTAATCTCGACATATTTACCCGGTGCAGAAATACCATCATCAAATTTAAGATGCCCTTCACTGGTAACAGGCACATTCATAAAGAAGTTAATATTTGGCCCAATATGACGCACGTTTAAGCCGTGCTTTTTGGCAATTGGATGTTGCGACAGCGCAATCATGAAATTGTTACGGCAACTGTGCATTGGGTATTTATCTAAGCTATAACGAACGGTGTTGCTTTCACATGAACATGCACCGCCCAAAGTGTCGTGGCGACCGCAGTTATCATCGTGGATGGTGGCTATTTTATTGCCAAAGTTGGTGTATAACGCTGTACCTTTTTCTAAATAAATTTGCTGATTAATCGCTAAAGTATCGGTTGCGCTATAACGCTCTTCAGGATTTGAAGCTGAGATAAATAGCGTGTCTACAGCTTGATTACCTTCCAGATCGACGATACGGAAATACTGTCCTTTTTTTACTTCGCACATCCATGCTTCACCAGCAGGACAGATTTCGCTCAATACTGATTTTTCTAACTCTTGTTTTAAATTGGCTAATGCAGTCATGATCTATTCCCCTTAAGCACTTAAAGCGTAGTAACGATTATTGTTTTGAAAAGCACGCTGATTTTGCGGGCATGAATCACGACACACATCGCTGTCGCCTAAAGGCAAAGCTTTAAACAGGGAAAGTTGAATATCCGCTGGGGCATATTCAGTACTGTTATCTAGCGCATGGGGTGCAGCAGATAAGAAAACTAAACAGTCCATTTCAAAGCGTAGTTCAATCACTTGATCAGTATTGTCAGATGTCACATAGCTCAAATTGCCATTATCATCGGGTTGAACTTTAGAAAAGAGATTTAAAGTACTGCTCAGGTCTGTTGCCGATAAACCGAATTTGGTCATCTCTAAAAGCAAACTGTCTTTGCCATTGCGAAACATGTCATTACGCGCATCCTGGAAAGTTTTAGAGCCAAATTGCTGTTCAATTTGCTGTGCAGTGCTTGGCGCACAAAAAGCATCATTCCAACCGTGATCATCTTTGACAATCGAGATCATCGCGCGACCTAGGTCAGAAGCTAAAATATTGCCTGTACTTAAAAATGCAGTATGTTGTGCCTTGAGACTATCTGGCATGTTATAACGTTCGAGTTTGTCTTCACTGTTCACACAGTACAGTGCGACATTGGCATTTTGTCCCAGTGATTTCAGTTGTAAAACTGCGCCACGCTGAATACGTGCAGACCAATGATGCCCTCCCGGCAATTCTTCAGTCCAAAGTGTTTGATTGTTGTGATAGTCGCCCATTACATGACCTCTTAAGGTTTGTCCTATTGCTAGGTATTTGCCAACCTCCCGGGCTTTTATCCCTCCGTGTAACTCTGCTTATTATAAAAACAAAGTCGTGAACTCTCGGTCTCAGACACAGCTTTTAAATATGCTGCCGGAACCCTAGATCACTTTATCAATAAGGATGGAAATGCAAATGACATGCCAATTTAGTATTACGTTTTTTATTATTTGTAATACTAATATCATCGCTTAAATTCTAAAGTTGTTCTTGAAATAAGATTTAGTAATAAAAAACTGTTTTCTATTAATCAGATAAAACTGTGTAACCTTATCAGTGTTAAATATATTCAATGTCTAAAAATTATGAAGATGATTTGGGATTCATGTCTTAACTTAGAGCAGATTATGAATAAATGCTCTACGATGAGGCATAAGTTAAATAATTTATTGTAAATTAAATATTTAATGACTGAATAGCCACCGTTTTGTGGTAGTGATCAAAAATCTGAGTCATTTCAATAAACTGAATCAAACAGGAAATGACACATCATGGCAAACAACTTTGATTTCGAAGCAGTTTTAAATGCTGAAATTGAAAACTATCTGGAAGAAAATCCCAAACCATCCAATCGCAGGAATAGCTACTCTCGCAAGACCGTAAAATCATCCTCCGGTTCATTTGAACTGGAAACACCTCGTGATCATACCGGTGATTTTGAGCCTTAACTCGTTAAGAAAAATCAAACCAAACTCTCTGAAGAGATCGACAACAAAGTAATTTCGCTATTTGCACTCGGCATGAGCTACCGTGATATTCAAAAACATATTGCAAATATGTATGCACTGGATATTTCCGAGAGTGCCATTACCAATATTACAGACAAGCTAATCCCCGAATTACGTGCCTGGCAACAGAGGCCGCTTGATGCCGTATATCCCTTTGTTTGGCTCGATTCCACTCATTACAAGATCAAAGATAAAGATCATTATGTCAACAAAGCCGTTTAGGAAGCCGATTTATACCACCAATGCGGTTGAGGCAGTACATCGCCAATTCAGAAAACTGACCAAAACCAAGGGGGCTTTTCCGAATAAAAATAGCCTGCTGAAATTGCTGTATATTGGTATTCAACAGGCTTCTGAAAACTGGACAATGCCGGTGAAAAACTGGGGGCAAACCATCACACAGTTATCGATTTACTTTGAAGGTAGGCACTTGCAGAGCAGTGCTCTTAATATAATTAAATTAAATTCTAGCCAATTCGGCTGACACAGAATTTTGAACGCTCTATTAAACTCTGGTGGTGGCAGTTTAACTCAATACTCAACACCTTGTTTTTTTTTATAGTTAATTCACTAAAGAATTACCCAAATTTACCCAGTCACTAAACCTTTATAAAATAGAAGAATGATGGACAAGTGCCTATCATTCTTCTATTTGGTCAATTATAAATCTAGAAATAATTCGCCTACAGGTTTCGAATACATTGCAGATTTCGCATGCTCGATAATAACATCATGCATTCTTGCGTGCTAATCAGCGTGCAAAACTGACCAGAAATCTGGGAAAAACAGCGTCCAATTTTGACCACCCCAGATGTTATGTAA
>NZ_JAQIHG010000021.1:7927-44518 GCF_035916735.1 Acinetobacter minutum | reverse complement strand
CATAGAACACTCCTTAACCCTAGTGCTATGACTAGGTCTTAATTGAGAAGTGTCCGTTTTAATTGGGGGCTATTACATTATGCCCTATTGCAATCGCAAGATTTGGGGATCGACTTCCTAGACCGACTTGTGATTTTGCAAAAAAATTTAGGACATAACCAACTCGATACCACGCAAATATATACCAGTATTCCCCACGACATTTATAACGCTATGTGTAATGAAAATGGCCAGCTATTAACAAGAGCAGAAAAAATGAGACGTCTGTGTGAAACCACACAACTAAAAATTAGTATTAGAGACAAAAAATGAGAAATAAGGAAATAAGCCAAATCAAAGATGTTGAATCTATAATCTCAGATTGGGTATCAAATGTTATTGAAAATATAGATGATCTATGGCGAATACCAATTAGCAAGGCTAATACACTTTTAAAATTTAATGTCGATGTTAGCTATCTCGTATCTACTTTAGGCATTTCAAGAAATTCTGCATCTAAACACAGAGAGCTTGTATATCCCGTTATTCAACAGATGATTAGCAGAGGCATTTTGGTCATCCCAAATGATAGCGATGAAGTAGCTGGCATAGAGGCGAGGAGAAAACTACTCAATTGGTATCGAGAGCTATCGCCAGAAAATAAAAGTCACTTACCTATTTTTGGCAATAAGATTTCACTTGGAAAAATACCTGAAGAGCAACGCCCTGTAACAAGATATCATTTAAGATTAAGCGTTGTTCAGGATGCTTGGGATTACATTCATCAAGACCTTAAAGAAAAAGGGCTAGTGAGTGCTAGTTATAAGACTGTTTCCGAACGAAATCATGAAAGACAAATTCGTCAGGAAACATCTAACGAAACCTTTAAAGATCGTTTCAATAGATTATCTACTCTTAAACTTACTAGTATTATTGACTTCAATGAACCTTCTGAATCAGAACCCTTTATTCAAATAGAGCAACTATTTGCCTCCCAATCTAAAACTGTACCTTCTCAATCAGGAAAATATAACTACCAGGGTGCATGCAATCACTTTATCAAATTTCTTTCTTATCTCTATGGAAATAACCCGTTAAGAATTGTAGATACTTTCGATGAACATCTACTATCTAGATTTAGAAAATATTTAGAAGATAAAATAATAGACAGAGATATTTCAAGCAGTCTCGCAGAAACCTATTTAAGTGCTGCACGTAGATCATTAAGAAGGCTAACTCAGATACAAGATATAGAATACAGTTTTTTCGATGTAATTGGCTTCGATGTATATAGACAAACCGATATTAAGAAACCCTTTAAACAAAATGAACGTCTGCAAATATTAGAAGCTATCGACAGAGGTATTGCTGAGTCTAAATTAATTCTCGAACCGTATAAAAAAACTGGTATTGGCAAGAATCCTCTCGATCAATATGGATATCGAATTAAAGGATTATCAACTCTAGATAATGCTCGTTGGTTGTTTGAAAACTTATTGAATTGTAAGCCTATTTATCACAACACAGCAAAAACACGAAGTCAGAAAGCTTTTCTCAAAATTATTCAGGATTCAGGGAAAAGGCTAAACGACGTATATAAAGAGTGGGGAGTCACTCTTATGATCGGAATAGACATCCTCTTACCTTACTTGTTAAAACTAGCTCAAGTCACAGGTATGAATACAAATTCATTACTCGCTCTCGACATAGAAGACTTTACACTTGAGCATCCTGCTACATCAAGGCCTTGTCTTAGATACTGGAAAGAACGATCTGACGGTGCAAAAGAATATCATCTAGATTTAATCAAAGCCAAGATCACTTGGCTGACATCAAGCCAAGCTGAGACTGTACAAAGTATTTTTCAGGAAGTAACTCAATTAACAAGCAGCTTTAGGCACAATAGTAAGAGTGAAACTGTCAAAAATAGGTTGTTTATCTATCAATCAAATAGTACAAAAAGTCATCAGAGAATAGCTCCCATCTTAGGACCTAATGAGGACAATGACAAAGCATTAGGAGATACTATTGCTAAATTTGTTGATAAATATCAGTTAAAAGATGACAAAGGCCAACCATTAATTCTAACAATAAGTCGGTTTAGGCCAACTTTTGTGAGTGAAATGCTCATAGCTGATGTACCTATGCGTGATATTCAGTTGATGTTAGGACATGCGTCTATACAGACAACTATTGGTTATATCGACTCTTTAGACTTTAATGCCATAAGTAGAATAAAGTTAGATAATCAACTGTCAGACATACATCAATCGACTTTGGATGAACAACCCGAAGAAAAACCCCAAAAAATAGAAGTCAAAAATGAGGATGGATTAGTAAAGTTTAGAACGCCTTTAGCTGAGTGCAAAAATATTTTTAATCCGCCAGAGTTTGTAAAAAAATTGGCATCTTATGTACAAGGTACTCCATGCTCACAATATAACAAATGCTTACATTGCGACAATGTCGTAATTTCAGTTATGCATCTTCCTCAAATTTTTGCAATGCATCGTGATTACAAATTTCTTTTAGAAAATACTCGTGTCATGGACACACCCTACGGACATATTATTCGAGACAATCTAGAACTCATAAATGAGATTATAGTCCCTGAACTATCTGATTTTTCAATACCAGAGCTTGAGCATGGAAGAATTGCATCTGAATATATTGATACCACTATATTGATAGATGGGGCTGTCTAATGAATACTGAAACAAAGCTAAATATATTGACAAGTTTTGCAACGCATCATTTCAACTTAATAAATAATCCAATTTTTGGTACCGATTTAGCTCAGCCATGCCTCCAACAAGAATATATTGAGTCTAATGTATATATAAATCAGCTCATGGAAAGACATATATCGAAAATTTCTAAATTTTCCGATTATATTTGGGATTTTAACTCAGATTATCCTAATGCCGCACGTAATGTCCAAGGTGCAAAACTACGCATTGATTTTTCAAAATACAATGATATTCCAAAATTTATTTTAACAGAACTAAAAGTCATCTTTGAGCTCGCTTTACTCAATAACGTTATATTTCGACCTCAACGTAATGGTAAAAAAAAACATGGTAAAGGCATCATAAAAGCTAATTCATTAATTCCTATTTTTGAGAATGGCTTAACCTTTATTAATGAAATATTCAAACAATTAAATCAGGAACTTGGTTATGAATTTGTTCAAACTGAGATTAAAACACTATCAAATGTAACCCCAGCACATTATCATAAAGCTGCTAAATACTATCAACGTATAAAAAACAATGAATTAGATAAATTTTTTGAATATCTACGTAGTCCTAGTTCAACTAAATATGTATTTAATAAACCTATCCCCTATGTAGAATTAAATAACTTAAATTGGAAAAAACCACCCAATATTCATAAAAAAAAGAAAGAGCAAGTTCTCCCAGATAATGTATTCGAATATTTATCTAAGATTGCATCCTTCATCATTGTAGACTTTTTAGATGCTATAGGAGAAAAATCAAAAATATTAGATATAAATACCTTAGATCGTTTCAAAGCAAGCAAATATTCTTCTTGGGCAAACCAAGAGAGAGTTAGTCACGAAATTCTCAATGCATATATTGCACTTCGATTAAGAACTAAAGGGTACTCTTCAAGTTTTGTTTTAGGGCTAATTGAACCCTATGATTGGATGAGGACTAAAAATGGTTTAGCATGTGGACTAAGTCTGCGAAAAGCCTTAAAGAATCGCAAATACAAATTAGATAAACTTCGAGAATATTTCAGTCTAGTAGCATATTCATGTTTGTACCTAGTCGGCCAATATACAGGTATGAGACCATCTGAATTAGCAGAAGTAAAAGTAAAAGATTGTTCATGCTTAGTAGAGGATGATGGAGTCTGGCTCATTGAAAGCACTGTCAAAAAGCATCAACAAGAGATAAATACTGGCTTGTTTGATGATCGCTGGGTGGCTATACCAATTGTTAGAGATGCTATATTAGCAGCGTCTTATATTGCAAAAATTAAATCATCACCATATCTCACTTCTAATATGGATACTGTTCACCCTACTAGTTTGCCAACATCTATGAACAGTACAGGTATCACTCATCAAATGAATAATTTTATTGGTCAACTTTTGGGGGAAAGTACAGCCAATCAGATTAAATTTAATCCCTATATGCTACGGCACACTCTAACCTACCAACTATTTAGAGCTGAAGTTGGTCTACCTTTAATATCATTTCAATTGAAACACTTCGTAGAAGGTATTAACAAATTTACCTCTACTGGCACCACGGCAGCAGTGACGTTAGGCTATGGAGAAATAGGTGAAATGCTCTCAAAGGATGGAAGTAGGATCGGAAAAAAATCATTGAGACACTCTGCTGAATTAGAAGCTATCAAAAATGCTCACAACCCAAGTGGAACATATTATGGTGGTAAAGCAGATGAGCATAAAAAAAATCTAATTAAGGTATTTCAAGGATATATAGCTGAGGGTTATACCGAAGACGATATATATGATGCAATGGCTGATCAAGGCACTGCCGTTGTATATATGGGACAAGGCCTCTGCTATGGCAATAGACAGGAAAAAGACGATCCTGATTTACCATGTATTGGCTCCTTACGCTGTAACCCAGCTCGATGCAAACAGGCTATTGTCACTATAAAACATGCTCCTAAATGGCGTGAAGTCTATATAGTGAATAAAGCAAATCTCAACAAACCAGAATATGATCACCTTCGTACGAACATATTAGCTGCCATGAATGAAGCTGAAATGGTTTTGAAAAATCTTGGCGAAAAGGTTGAACTATGATGAATCAAGCTTATGATCAAAAAAACAGTGAAAATTATGAAGCAAATACCTTGAAAATTGAGAATGCATTGCTTCAAATTGAGCGCAACAAAAAGCTAAAGACAACTGTTGCACAACTATCAAAACTCACAGGGATTCATCGAAATACGATTAACAACCGAAAGGAACCTATCCGAAGACTTAATGCAATTAAAGAAGCTCGAAGAACAGAGACAAATCAATCTAAAGAAGCATTGAACATAGACAATGCTGACAATTCAAACTCACTAGAACAGCAATTAACACACACAAGAACTGAGGTTATCTATTGGTTTAATCAACATCAAGATATTAAGCGTCAACTTGATCATTACATGGCACAGTATAGAGAAATGAAAGCATCACGAGATCATTATAAAATATTATACCAAACTGATCATAAGTCGCTTTTTGAAGCTGAAAAGGAGATCAACCAATTAAAAGAGTTATTGGAATCAATTCACGTTAATACAGATCAGCTTCGACATTAATCTTAAAAAGCAAAAGTCGTTCGTTTTGATCAAGTTGCCTAGCTTTGATCTATATGAATCGCACCAAATAACTGATAGACCGCAAATGAGAATGAGTGAGAAGCTTATTGTACTAGCTCAAACCTGATCTGACAGTTACCGATATTTACTTACACTGAAAATGGATAAGCGATTGCTTTATGATACTGATAACCTTCAACCTCAAAGTCATCTAATGTCACCCATGTTTCAATATCTTCAAGCGTCTTAATATCAGGGTTAATATGAAGCTTTGGTGCAGGATAAGGTTCACGTTTAAGTTGAACATCACGCATGAGTTCCAACTGATCCTCATAGATATGTGCATTCACAATTTTATGGTATGCCTTTCCTGCTTTATATCCTGTGATTTGAGCCATCAAAGCAAGTAGAGTAAAAACTTGAATTTGATTAAAGTTTTGACCTAATGGCACATCACATGAACGTTGAGATGAAGTTAAGTACAATGTATCCCCTACCAAAGAGAAGGTATGAGTATGCATACATGGTCGTAAGCACCCCATATCGAATTCGCCAGGGTTATAGAATGTCAGAATCTCACCACGATCATCAATGCCATTACGTAGGTCATCATAAATCTTACGAAGTTGATCAAACTCTTTTCCCTCAGAGTTACGCCAATGGCGTCCTTGAACACCATATACTCGCCCCATATCATCTTCACCTTTACGATAAGGGTTAGCTAACCAAGCTCCATTTTCATTAGCATTGGCATTCCAAGTATTACAGCCAATCGCTCTGAACTGAGCAGCATTATCATATCCACGCAGGTAGCCTAATAACTCTGCAATAGCTACTTTCCAATAACTTTTCCGAGTAGTCACTAAGGGAAATTCATTAGCCCCCACATTGTACTCTAAATCAGCATTAATAACGGTTAAACAACGCTTTCCAGTTCGTTCATTTTCAACCCATATGCCTTCATCAACTATGCGTTGACACAAATCTAGATATTGCTTCATTTAACTACCTTAATTGTACTAACCAAAAACTACTTCATAGTTCATAAATTCATATAACTAATCAGGCTAAATTATGGTTGATTTCTCTCATTAGATTACATTTTCAATGGCATGGAACCTTTACGAATTTTCACCTTGATGAGCTCATAATGTATTATAGATTTTTAGTACTTCTTTGCACAAATTTAAAAAAGACAGTTCAGCACACAGACACTAGATAACCCCTAAATTGACTACGTGTTTATCTAGGTGTTTAGTCCCAGATTTTGATGGTGCAATATTCTCACATAAATGGAAGGAAGCACTATGGGACAAGTTCTACACAGCAGCGCCACAATGACACAGGCAGTGCGTCGAGCAATACAAAATAGTCAAGAGAGCTTAAGAGCGCTAGCCAAGGCATCAATCAAAAAACAGTCGCAAAATGGAAGAAACGCACTTCAGTAGATGATCTGACAACCGGGCCAAAGAATCCTCGCTCAAGCGTGTTATCGCCTGAAGATAAGGCGGCAATCGTTGCTTTTCGAAAACCCACTTTGTTGCTGCTAGACGATTGTCTTTATGTCTTGCAGCCGAGCGTTCCTTATCTGACGCGCTCCTCGTTACACCGCTGCTTGCAGCGGCATGGTATTTCACGGCTGCCTGAGGTGCAAGGTGATCGTCCTGTCAAGAAGCGCTTCAATAGCTACCCCGATCGGTTACTTCCATATCGACATCGCTGAGATGCAAACAGCACAGGGTAAGCTTTATCTTTTCGTTGCCATTGATCGCACTTCCAAGTTCGCGTTCACCGAAGTGCATACCAGAGCCGATAAGATGGTAGCCGCACAGTTTGCCCTACAGCATACATATGGTGCTGACGGATAACGGCATCCAGTTCACGAACCGCACCTGTGATCGCTACGCCTCTGAGCACATCTTTGATCGGGTTTGTAGAATGTAGCATTGAACATCGCCTCACCAGGGTCAAGCATCCATGGACTAATGGATAGGTCGAGCGGATGAACCGAACGATTAAGGAAGCTACTGTCAAACAGTTCCATTACGACGATCACACTCAGCTATGCATTCACCTTGCTGATTTTATTGCCACATACAACTTCTGCCGCAGACTCAAAACACTCAAGGGCCTGACTCCCTACGAATTCATCTGTAAACAGTAGACAGATGAACCTGAACTTTTTAAGATTGATCCGATCCATCAAATGCCGGGACTAAACACCTAGATAGCAGTCTAATCCTTTATCTTGCTAAAAAAATCTGGTTCTTTTGAATTGATTCCATATGTACCATGTCTCCACTTAGCCTGTGGTAACCCAAATTTCCCAAAGTTTCCATTCTTATAATATTCTTGCAAATATTTTCGATTACTCTCAGATCGTTTAGCATCAACCTCTTTAAAAGCCTCTAGAATTTCTGAAACCATCTCAGCATCGATGTTGTTGGTACTCTTAAAACGTTCAAGATATTTTTTCCAAAATCCATAGTTACTTGATTCTTTGCTTTTGTAATCTTTATTTTTTAAATTTTCAGTTTTTTCTATATTTAGTAATCCAGGGCTATTATTTTTTTCATGCCAATTATTATTTTTTGGCGTAGTGGTTGTCGACTCTTTCTTGTATTTAGATAAATATTTTCTATAATCTTCATGATGTTTATCCCCTTGGTTATGTAATTCAACTTTTGGTTTCTTTTTCTGTTGTGAATATTTAGGTTGTTCACAATTCCCTTTGATTTGAATTTTTTTTTCGTATAAGGGGGCTTGATAAAAAGCAATCTGGGCTATAAAAATATTTTTAACTTTCAATATCTTAATGTAGGGATCATGGTAGGAATATAAATGTTTTTCATAAATATCGGGACTGATAAAGTCTACATTTGAACAATAAGGAAAAGGTAATGATATTTTATTGTTTTTTAAAATTTTACTAGGCTTATCTATTTTCAAGTAAGCAGACCCGATATCTTCTTTAAACCATTGTGCTAAAGCAATATTAAGCAAATGATAGATTACTTCTTTATTTTTTGCTCCTATAATGCTATCAATCTTAGGCTTTAAACTTAGTAAGAAATAATTAATATTTTGAATATTATTATTTTTCTCAATTTCGGAATATATAAAATTTAAAGCATCAAAAAAATATCCTAACAATTCTTTTGCTTTAGTATCCAGTTTTAAAACTACACTCTCATGAATGAGAGTGTAGTCTTTTAGATCTTTGTTTTTATCTATATATTTCATAATCTTACTTTTTTTAAATTAAACTGTACTTAGCTTAAACGTCAGCATTTGAGATAATCCAAATACGCTTTAACGGTAATTCAGCTTTGATGTCGTCATTCAACTTTTCATAATTTAGAAAAATTTGATTTAACAAATCATTCTGTGTCCAAAGCCTAACTCTAAAGAAGCTAGAGGCTAATTCTTTTTGCACATTAGATTTAAAGCCACCCCAAGCGACAAATAAGCCTTGCTTAGTATTAAACTTTGTCATCGCCCCAATCAACTTATCTACTGTTGGACGATCTACTTGTCCATCTCCTGATTTCACTTCCACGCATATCTGCTGTTGACCAAAACCCATAGGACCATCGCCAGCAAGAATATCAACACCACCATCTGCGCCTTCTGGACTTTGCCAACATGTATATCCTTGGGCTTCTAATACTGCTTTGACTAATAACGTTAATCTATGACCTTTAAATTTCGATTCGATCACTTTTCTAATTTGATCTTGCCCTATAAATTCTAAATCAACTGAACTAGATTCATCTGAAGCATCTTCAATGGCAATCTCTTTTTGAACTCCTTCAAATTTTATGACCTGATGCAAGTTTTCTGGTTGCCATGAGTTTTTTTCCATTGCAAGTAAACGTTCTTCAGCATTATTTCTCTGTATACGGCAAATAGTCATGAAAGCCCCAAAGCTATACAGAATATCCTGAGAAAAATGAGATCTTGGAATTCCAGTCGCTAACCATTTCACTGAACGTGAATGTTTAAAAGGATCAATAGCTTCAGGGTCATAGGAATATTCAGAAGTGATAACGCCTATATAAATAACGGGCTGTAGTTTAGAGGGTAGAACAATTCGATCACCGATATTCATCGTATGAATGAATGGCCAGATTTGACTGGCATGATTTGAAAGCTTTCGAGGTTTTGCATCTGGATCTGTTTTTACTAATTCAGCAATTAAATCTTCACGATTAACAATTTTTTTTAAATCTAAATGCAAGTTATCCCAAGTTACATAGGCTTTTGATGTACTCAAAAACCTTTCTTCATACTCACCTTGTGAACCCGCTCTTACTAACCATACAGCCATATTATATTACCTGTTTAAGCCACTGCACTCTGATTAAACGCTTCCACTACCTCAAATATTTCATCAGCATCGCCATCATTAAACACACCATCAATGCCTTCATAGTGGATCTGGTTAAAAGGTGGTTCATACAGTTGAGAGGCTTCTAGCACACCACGCTGGGTCAGATGCTCAATCATCATTTCTATAAAACGAATCTGTTTCTCGTTGTAGGTTGTACCTTGCAGATATTTTGAGAAGGCTTGCTGTACTGCCTGGCGATCTAATCCTACTAAAGAGCGAATGAATAGCGGTAATGGTTGGTCTGTGCCAAAGCATTGTTCAAATTTTTCTTTACTTTCAACTTCCTGTGCTTCAAATACAAAGCGTTCAAGCTCATTCAAATCTGTAGGTGTTAAGGTTAGGCCACGCTTTAATTTGGCGATGGTAATGTGGTTTTCATTGGCTTTGATAAAGCTTTCTACACGTTTACGGTATTGGGCAATGTTGACCCCTGTTGCCACTACAGGAATAGAAATTTGTGTTGCTGGGCCAATTTCATCATCTAGCATCGAATAGACAATGGTAGAGGTGGTTTTCTCGATGAGTTTTACCAAGCCACGAATGCGTGTACGCATCGACTCCAGCATCGGCAAGGTAATGTCTGTCCAGTATTCCTGCGTCTGGATGTCCTGAATCAGTTGGATTTGCGCTGCAATCACTGGAATATTGGCCTTGGTTTCGAGCTTGGACGCGATTTCAATCACCCGATTCACATAACCTTCAACCGCTTTGGCATTGTTTTCCAAGACCGCCAGTTCAATGTTGTAGCAGAGCATATCGAATAGTTTGGCTTCCAAGCTGTCCTGTTCCAGCTCATTTGGAAGCTTGGAGATATGTTCTCGGAGTGTACCGATAGCGAGATCATCTAACTGATCCCAAGATGCTTTGTTTTTGAAATGCTCTACATGCTTCAATTCACTTCGGACGATGAAGTTGTCTTTGTTCATCGCCATGACTTCAGCATGCAAACCATCTCGCACCTCAGCCTTAACTGCTTTGAGTTCTTCAGTCTGATAATCAGGTGTGTTCAATAGACTGAGAATGTTCAAGCGAGCTTTAAACAAGCGCTGTCCTAATGGCTCAGTTGTAGAAACTGGCGCACCTTGAGGGTTTTCATTAAAGTATTCAAAGTTTGAACAGTAGTCGAAAATATAGAATTCAGATTTGTGGTGCTCAGGGGCAAACAGGTCTTTACACAATCGAGTGCCACGACCAATCATCTGTATGAACTTAACTTTGGAGCGTACTGCCTTAAAGAACACCAGATTGACCACTTCCGGCACATCAATCCCGGTGTCGAGCATATCGACTGAGATGGCGATCTGAGGCTCTGGCAAATCCTTCTTGCTAAAGTCATCAATCAGGCTTTGTGCATATTTGGTGGAATGAGTAATGACTCGGGCGAACTTGCCGTCATAGTGCGGATAGTTGTGATTAAAGCGATCCGCAATAAACTCTGCATGCTTCTGATTGACGGCAAAGAGAATGGTTTTACCCAACCGGTCTCCACCTTCCACCTTGATGCCATTTTCCATCAGATGTCGCAGCATCTTGTCTACAGTATCGGTATTGAACAGTTGCTTGTTGATCTGTGATGCACTGATTTCATCAGGTGTTTCCTGATCACCCCAATCCAGACTTTCCCAATGCTCTTTTTCTGCATCTGAAAGCTCATGGTATTTGACACCTTCACGCATGAATTTTAGCGGTACAGAATAAGCTTTTGGTGGAACAAGATAGCCATCGGCAATCGCTTGATCCAGGTCATAGTAGTCCGTTGGGACACCGCTTTCCAAGCCGAACAAGGCATAGGTGTCACGATCAACCTCATCCCGAGGGGTTGCAGTCAAACCGACCAACAGGCTATCGAAGTATTTAAAGATTTCACCATATTTCTGATAAACGCTACGGTGGGCTTCATCGACAATAATCAGATCAAACATGCCTGTGCCGTATTTGCGTGTCCCATCGGCATTCATCTCATCAATCAGGCCCATCATGGTTTGATAGGTAGAGAGATAAACACGGCCATTCTGGGTTTTGCTTTCCACCAGATTGACAGGTGCTGCATCTTTCAGGTTGGCTTTAAAAGCATTGGTTGCCTGTACCACCAATGAGGTACGATCCGCAAGGAACAGTACCTTTTGCACCACATTGGCTTTCATCAGTACATCGACCAAGGCAATCGCGGTGCGGGTTTTACCTGTTCCTGTTGCCATGATTAGCAAGCCTGCGCGTTCTTTACGCTGAAACGCGGCAAGCATGGCTTTGATGGCACGAGTCTGGTAGTAGCGTTCGACAATCTCGTGATTGATCGGGAAACTGCTGAGATCGGGATTGTTTTTACGTCTTTCGATCAGGCGATGCAATTCTGCCTGTGTATAGAAACCATGCACCAGACGCGGTGGGCCACCTTGGACATCATTCCAGATTCGGGTGCGATAACCATTGGTATAGAAAATAACGGGGCGTTGTCCTGTCTGCTTCTCTAAACAGTCAGCATACAGCTTGGCTTGTTGTTGGCCCACTTCAGGATCAACCGAAGTGCGTTTGGCTTCGACCACAGCTAGAGGCAAGCCATCTGCACCATACAGCACATAATCGACAAAGCCTTCACCTGAGTTGCTTGGCATGCCCGTGACAGGCACTTCTTCTTTTGCCGTATTGCCAATTTCCCAGCCTGCTTCTTCAAGCAACAGGTCAATTTTGAGCTTGCGGGTTTCGTCTTCTTTGTAGTCAGTCGGGTCTACCGCTTTACTGTTGGCAAGTTTGGCCTGTTCTACTTCCAGACGTTTTTGTGCCAGCTCAGCATCAATATTCGCCAGCAGTTTTTCACGTTCTTCCAGGCTGGCAGACAGCTCAAAGAGTTTTTGTTCCTGTTCACGCAATGCCTTATGTTTTTCAGCGAACTCTTGTTCTTTTGCCTCAGCCTCTTTTTGTAATTGTTCTTTATCAGCTTTGACCTGTTGATCCGTGCAAGAATTCGGAATCAGATTGGGATTGAACAGAATCGGCTGTGAACGGTCTTTGGTCGGTGAGCCATAATTACGCTCAAACCAGACATAAATCAGAAACAGATGGCTGATATGTTTAACGGCTTCTTCGCTGGTAATCTGTTTGAATTTTTTACCATGTACCGCACTGTTGCCCACCATGCGGATATTGTCCATTTTGTCCCAAATATAGGGGGGAACAAGAGCTTGGAATTTTGGCTCGTTCAGCAGATTTTGTAATTTGGAATCGAAGGGCTGTATCAGTTTTTTATCGTATTGATATAACCACAGCACCAGACTTTCCAGCGATTGACGCGCACACATGAGAGCGGCTTGAGGGTAGATATAAACCAGCTTTTCAGCTCCTATCGCAGTTTCCGCCAGTTTTGGAAACGCCTGTTCAAGAAACTGAAAGTTACTCATTTATATCCCCTCAAAATATTTTATAAATTTCCGCTAAATGCTTGGTTTTGTAATGATTTAAAAAGCTTATATAACTCATCGTCATGATAGTTCAATTGAACCTTCTGTTCAAAAAACTTTTCATGAATCTTTGCAAACTTATTCTGAAGTTCAATGTCTGGAATGGGAATAGAAATTCCTTTAACCATAGATAGATTTAAGTTCTTTTGACGAACTCCTCGCTGCATTTTCTTTAGTGAATCTTTGCTAAGCTGAATCGCGAAATAAATATATAGAGTATTCACTAAATTAGAATTTAGTTTACTAAAAGCAATTGCTTGATTACATGCTGAAGGTATTGTTGTGATACTAGACTTAAAAGCTGCCGTATCATACATGCCGATTAATAATGAACCTACAGGTATTAATTTTGTAGAAGACCTTTCGATAGCTAATTCTGAAATTCTCTCAATACTATCTTCTATATAAACTGCATTTAACTCACCAGAGGTATACCAAGGAATTTCTCCTCTGAAATAATTAGGCTCAGTTCTAGAAGGGGTTCCACCACTCGACCAATTTCCTAATTCACCAAGAATTTTGGTTGGAAATTTTTTGTTATTAAGTACAGGATCGCCAAACATATCAATAAACGTGGCTTGTAAAAGCTGATCTAACTTTTCAATCGCTTGCTGCCGTTTTTGGCGTAATTCATCGGCTTTATCCAAAATGGAAGCAATTCGGCGTTGTTCATCGAGGGATGGGAGTGGAATGTTTAATTCTTTTAGAAACTTATAATGTCTACTATATCCGGCATCAGGGATTTTGGCATATCTAAGATATTGATATAAATATTTAGTATCACATTCGGGCTTTGGTTTAAGAACTTTTACTCCATCGGCACCCATTACAAAAGGGAAATCCACATATTTGATGGCTTTAGTATGGTCACCGAAAATTACAACAGGTAAATCGGTACTTTTAACTAAGTACTCCTTATCATTTATAAATCCTGCTATAAAATTTTTACCTTGATCAATGACAGGATAAGTTCCCTCAGATAGAAAGGAATCTTGAGATAATTTTTTATTACCACCTGATTTATCTAAGACAATATCTGTAAATTTAGATACTGGAAACGTCATTTCAACATCTCCTTAAGCTCATTCATTCCTTTAAGAATGTCCTGCTCAAGCAGCTCTAAATCCGCCAAAATCTTGCTTGGTGCTTCATATTCCACTTGTTCATATACCACTTCCTTGTAACGGTTAATCGACAGGTCATAACCATTGGCTGCAATATCGGCTTTATCAACCAGGAAGCTTTGTTCAGTTGCTTTACGATCTTTCTCAGCCTGCAAGTTTCTAAAACGCGCAAGAATATCAGGAATATTGTTGTTTTCATGCTTGGAGCCATCTAACTCATTACGCTTGTCATCCAGCGAATAGCCATCAGCCTGCATGTCATAGAACCAGACTTTATCTGTACCGCCAGATTCAGTTTTGGTGAAAATCATGATGGCAGTTGAAACCCCTGCATAGGGCTTAAATACGCCAGAAGGCATGGAAATAATCGCTTCAAGCTGTTGCTCTTCTACGATTTTCTTACGCAAGGTTTTATGTGCAGTCGATGAACCAAATAACACGCCATCCGGCACAATAATCGCAGCACGACCACCAGTTTTCAGCAAGCGCAAGAACAAGGCTAAAAACAGCAATTCGGTCTTTTTAGTCTTAACGATGGCCTGAATATTCTTGGCACAGCTTTCATAGTCCAAGCTACCTGCAAAAGGAGGATTGGCAAGAATTAGGCTGTATTTACTTTCGATCTGGGAATGCGCTTCGCTTAAAGAGTCACGGTTTTCAATACTTGGATTTTCTACACCGTGCAGCATCATGTTCATGGAACCAATACGCAGCATGGTGCTGTCAAAATCATAACCAAAGAAGGTTTCTTCACTAAAGCGTTTGGTGGTTTCCGGTGAAGCAAAAATTTCAGTGGCGTAATGCTGGTTCAGGTATTCACTGGCGGCCACCAAAAATCCGGCTGTACCACAGGCAGGGTCACAGATGGTGTCGGTTGGTTTAGGCTGCATCAGCTCCACAATCATCTTGATGATATGGCGTGGAGTACGGAACTGGCCGTTTCGACCTGCAGCGGCAATCTTGCCAAGCATATATTCGTAAATATCACCTTTGGTGTCTTTGTCATCCATTGGCACAGCAGCCAACAGGTCAACAACTTTTGTTAAAAGTGCAGGTGTTGGGATGGTAAAACGGGCATCCTTCATGTGATGGCTGTAGGTCGTGTTATCTTCACTCCCCAAGTTCTTGATGAAAGGAAAAACCTCTTGGCTGATAATTTCGTAGAGCTTTGCTGGATCGCCCAAAGTAATGAACTTAGACCAGCGTAAAGCATCTTGCTCAGGGCTAAAAATTGGGTTTTCTAAAGGCTGTTGTAGTCGGTTGGCTTTCTTTTCTTTGCTGATCTGAATTTCATCCAAGCGGCGAATAAACAGCAAATAGGTCATTTGCTCAATCACTTCAAGTGGATTAGAAATACCACCACTTGCAAACGCATCCCAAATTTGATCAATTTTGCTTTTAATATCGCCTGTAATCACGCTGATGACTCTCAAATTTCTTTGAGGGTATTGTGGGAGAAATCAAGAAAAAAAGCTATTTGATTGATTCTTTATCAAATTAATTCCGATAATAGATAGTTAATATTTAAATAAACAAAATTAAAAATTTCGCTACTCGTCAACTTTTTGAAATACAAGCTATAAGTTTATTTAACACAGTGATTTCTGATTGGAGACTCTTCAAATACATTTGCGCATCCAATACGCAACGAGAGATCTTATCAACTATTATTGGGTATAAACGCATATATTTGGCTAATATTTCTATCTCTAATTTTACTTTATTCATCTCTTCTTCAAGTCGAGTGTAATCTTGACATAACTGTTCTTGAATCGTAGATGAAGCAGTTTCACTTGCTAAATATGCAAGCAAATCAGAACTCTTATACACTGATGTATATGTATAGATAACTGTCGAATTATCAACAGATATAAAACCGCATTCTTCTAGTTGCCTAACAATGTGATAGATTTTTTGATAAAACTCTTTTGCCTTAAATTCTGGATACGCTTCAATAAACATCTTCCTGATATCTTTGAACTCTTTTGCCTTAAAGGTCGTGGTTGCCAAAAATTTAACCAAACAACTCTTAAGAGTTTGATTTACATACATACAAATCTACCGCATTATCTCAAATTAGTAAAAATATCCTATTTTGGGATATTTTTGCCAATAGTACAACATCTTGAGCTATGAGCTCAATACACGACCCTCGATATAGAAAACTGATACAAGAACTTATTGCTATACGTGAGTTAAAAAAAGTTACTCAGGTAGAACTTGCTGCATCTTTAAATAAACCTCAATCCTATATTGCAAAAGTTGAAAACCTGGATAGAAGATTAGATATATTGGAACTGAATGATTGGTTAACTGTATTGGATATATCTATAATCCATTTTCTAGAAAAAACCTTTATAGAAGGCACGTAGGTGGCAAGTATATTTTCCCAATCGCTATTCTTGAACATATTTAAGAAAGTCGAAATGTGCAAAATTAAAAATGCACAGTGGTACAATAGTATTGAAGACCATACAGTTGGGCATATTGTGCAAAAAAATGGGGGCATAAATTTCCTGGGTGTGCCGTTCAATATCGCCAGCTATGCCCTGCTCACCCATATGATTGCACAAGTCTGTGAGCTGGACGTTGGGGATTTTATCTGGACCGGGGGCGACACTCACTTATATGCCAACCATTTTGCACAGGCCAAAGAGCAGTTGTCACGTGAGCCTTTGCCACTCTGTCAGCTCAAACTTAATCCGGCAGTGAAAGACCTGTTTGAATTTAAATTTGAAGATATCGAAATTGTGGATTATCAGTCCCATCCCGCAATCAAGGCACCGGTGGCCGTATGAGTTATCAAGATTTAGAAGTCGTGCATGTCGTTGCACTCGATCAGCAGCGCTGCATTGGCAAAGGCAATGATTTACCTTGGCACATTTCAGCCGATTTAAAACATTTTAAAGCGATTACCCAAGGTGGTGTGGTGGTGATGGGCCGCAAAACGCTGGAATCGATGGGACGTGCTTTGCCGAACCGGGTGAACTGGGTGATTACCCGTGATCGAAACTGGTCTTTTCCGGGCGTTAAGGTGGCATATAGTATTGAAGCAGCTTTGCAACAAGCCGTTGCAGATGTCCAAGCCAGCGAAAAGTCAGACACTCTGTTTATTATCGGCGGCGGTGAAATTTTCAAGCAAACATTGGAGATTGCAGACCGTCTAGAACTGACCCATGTGGAACTGGATGTTCAAGGGGATGCCTACTATCCGGAAATCCCGGCTGAGTTTGAGCAAGTAAGCAGTGAAAAACATGTAGACGAAAATAACGGCATTCATTTTGAATTCGCCCGTTATGAGAAACGGACTTCGGACTAAAAAATACCTTCTCTGAAGAGCAGCCCCGTCAGGTATGCTCTTCGCCGATTTAGCGCTCGAAAGCATCGTTATCAAATCGCAACTCACCGATGGCAGGTCGGACTCTCCCGCTATCGTTATGTCATTTATATTAAGACAAACAAATTCCTACCATTGGCACTAGAGCCCTGCGCCATTTTCTGTTTTGATAACTGCCATACTGATGATTACGGGAAGTTCACATGTTCAAGCCGATCTTTAGTGCAGCCATGCTCTCGGCTAGCCTGCTCTTCACTGCCTGTCACACCACAGCGATCAACGCCCATCCGCTACATAGTCTGCAATTACAGACCCAGCGCTGGACACTGACCCATTTAGGGACGAATGTGCTGCCTGCCAACTTACAGGTTCAGCCCTATTTACAGTTTGATGCAGCAAGCAAACAGATCCGTGGGTCAGATGGCTGTAACCGAATTATGGCAAGCTATCAACTGAGCCAAAATCAGCTGCACTTCAGCCAACTGTCCAGCACCAAAATGATGTGTCGGGATGCCAACATGCTGCTTGCCTCACAATTCAGCGAGGCTTTGCAGCAAGTGACCTCTTACAGAATTGAAGCACACACCTTGCAACTCCTGGATCGAAAGGGACAGGTACTGATGCAGCTGAATAATCGCCAGGTAGCCGATTAAACCTAGCGATAGGTTCCGCAAAATAGATCAGTTTTAGGTTCCAGATGTAGCGATACTACAACTGAAATATTTTAAGATTTCACCAAGTAGAAAACAGGATATCACGATGCAACAGGCTTTATTTGGGGGTGGATGCTTCTGGTGTGTTGAAGCGGTCTTTTTACAGATTCAGGGTGTAACCCAGGTGGTGAGCGGCTACGCGGGTGGCCATACCCTCAACCCGACCTATGAACAAATTTGTCGGGGTGACACGCAACACGCGGAAGTCATTCTGATCGACTTTGATGAAAGCCAGATCAGCTATGCACAGCTGCTTGAGGTGTTTTTTGCGACTCATGACCCAACCACTCTGAACCGTCAGGGTAATGATGTCGGAACGCAGTACCGCTCGGTGATTTATTATTTTAATGAAGAACAGCAACAGCAAGCCCAGCACATGATCGAACAGTTGAAGGCCGAAGGTCTAGGCATTGTCACAGAGTTGAGCCCTGCACCGACTTTCTACCCAGCTGAAGAGTATCATCAGAATTTTTATGCACGTAATCCTCATCAAGGCTACTGCAACTTTGTAATCCCACCCAAGCTAATGAAACTACAAAGTAAATTCCAAAATTTACTCAAATCATCCTGAGTCCCCTCTCCATAAAAAAAAGCAACCTGATGGTTGCTTTTTTTATGGGGAGAGATGAAATCAGTTATCACTGACAAAGGCAATATCGCTGAGCCCGGCTTCGCTCGCGCGTGACATCACCTGTGCAACGCTGTCATAACGTGATTCTTTATCTGCCCGCAGTTGTACCGTTGGTTTACGCTCTACTTGACCCGCTTCCTGGAAGCGTCGTTCCAGCTCCTGCATACTGATCATTTCTGTATCCCAGGCAATCTCACCCTTGGCATTAATGCTAACCGTAATGGCTTTAGGTGGTGGATCAATAATCTCTGCTGTAGTCTTTGGCAAGGTTAATGGAATTGATGGGTTGGCAACGGTTGCTGTCACCAGAAAGATGATCATCAAAACCAGCATAATATCGATGAGCGGAATGAGATTCATCTCATTCATGCCAGCATCGTTGTCTTCACCCAATTGAAAAGCCATTAAGCTTGACCTCCAACAAAGTTTTGTTGTGCTGCTTTCACATCGGCAGTTTTTTCACTGCTATCTTGCTGCAACATGGTATCAATCAACAAACGATGCGCTTGATCCTGCAATTCGTGCGACAGGGTACGATTGGCACGCACACAGATGTTATAGGCCAATACTGCAGGAATCGCGACAGCCAGACCCAAACCAGTCATGATCAAAGCCTCGCCCACTGGGGTAGCGACCTGAGCCAAGCCCGCCTGACCACTTTTACCGACCGCGACCAAGGCGTGGAAAATCCCCCATACCGTACCAAACAGACCCACGAAGGGTGCGATCGATGCGATCGTACCGAGAACCGATACACCTTTTTCTGCATTGGCTTTTTCAACAGAAATCTGGCGTAACAAGGCCTGTTCAGCCACTGATTTACGCTGCTCCAGACTTAAAGGCGCTAGTTTTGACTTGAGCTGTGCCAAGGACTGGTTCAGTTGAGCATAAGCTTGCTGTTTGAGTTGGCGTGTCCCCATGACACGTAAAATAAACAGGGTCCAAGTTGCGATCGACATCGCCAGCAGGATGAAATACAAGGTCTTGCTGACCGCATCGGCATGTTGCCAATAAACTGAAAAGTTCATACTCGAACTCCTAAAATGTTAGCCGTTAGGATTCAACGTTAATTCAAATGGCTGTTCGGCACGAATCGGATAGGCCACACCATTTTCCTTATACGGTTTGAATTTTGCATTGCGCACTGCGCGTAAAATCTTTTCATCTAGAGCTGCAAGGCCGCTGCTACGGGTAATCCGGGCATTGGTAATGTTGCCTTGTTCATTGGCTTCAATCAGCACGACCACGCGGCGACTTTCACCTTGCAGATCTTTATTGCTATAACTTGGGCGGGGTGTACGACTCCACTGCACGCCAGAACCACCGATCGAAACACTTTTTGGCCCAGCAGGTACAGGAGGTGCAACGGGTTTTGCTGCAGGTGGTGGAACTGGCGCTGGTTTCACCACTTTAGTTTCGGTTACCACCGGAGCCACTGGTGTCACGGCTGGTTTTGCTGGCGTTTGTACCGGTTTCACGACGGGCTTAGCCGTTTCGGCCTGTTTCACCTGCTGGATCTTTTCCACTTTTTTCGGTGGGGTGACCACAGGTTTTTCAACCACTTTAACTTCTTTCACCGGTTTCGGTGGCTCAGCCTTTTTCGGTTCAGGTTGTGGCTCAGGTTCGGCAGGTTTAGGCTGCTGCTGAATTTTCACAAAACGAACCTGTAAGGGCTGTTTTTCAATTTTTTTGAGTTCAGCAGTTTTAATCTGGCTCACTGCCCAAAGCACACCGAGGTGGCCCACCACAACGGAAACGAGTGCAGCAATGATTTTTTTCTTCATTGGATGAGGAGGCTGCGGGCTGAGAGCGGAAGATGAACTCATTGGAATCGGTTACCTAAGGCCAAGCTTGATCACCTGCTAATCACTTCAGCAGATCAAGCCAATCGGCGTGTGTCATAAACTCACGCAATAATAAATGAGAAGTGTTTTCATTTGCAACTACTTTTCAAACTCAATCGCGCTGAAAAAGCCGTTGCACACGCCATCTTTCATCGATTTTTTCATAGAGAAAGATAATGACTTTCTCAAGACTAAAATCAACTTCTATACGTTATACTATAACAACAATACCTACCAAGACAAAAAAAGCATGTGTAACCACATGCTTTTTTTCTGCTTAAAAGCAATTTATTGAAATACCACTGTTTTATTACCATCAACAATAATACGGTCTTGTAAATGCCATTTCACTGCACGTGCTAGCACATTACGCTCCACATCTTCACCCAGTTCGCGTAGCTGTTCGACATTGTAGTCATGACTAACACGCTCCACATCTTGCTCAATGATCGGGCCCTGATCCAGATCAGCGGTCACATAATGGGCCGTGGCACCAATCAGTTTGACCCCCTTGTCATACGCCTGTTTATAAGGGTTGGCTCCGACAAAGGCCGGCAAGAATGAATGGTGAATATTGATAATTTTCATCGGCCATTTGGCAACAAAATCTTCACTCAGAATCTGCATGTAACGCGCCAGGACCAGCAAATCATTGCCTTGCATCAACTCGTCAATTTTAGCGTAAGCTTCAGCTTTGTTATCTTTGCTCACCGGAACCACTTCAAAGGGAATGCCAAAATTTTCCACTGCTTCACGCAGGGTTTCATGGTTGGAAACGACTTTGGTAATTTCACATGGCAAACCACCACGGGCATGACGCCATAAAAGCTCTAACAAAGCATGATCGACCTTAGACACCAGAATCCCCACTTTCTTAACATCGCTCACCAGCGTTAAACGCCATTGCATGTTATAGCGCTCGGCGACATTGCTGGCAAAGGTGTGCAACAAGGTTTCTTTACGGGTTTTCAGCTGCTCCAGTTCAAACTCGACACGCATGAAATAACGCCCGCCCTGAGCCTCTGTGGCGTATTGATCAAGTGCGGTAATATTGGCACCCTGATGATACAAAAAGCTCGATACAGCCTGCACAATACCCGGCTTATCTTCACAAGTAATCAATAAACGTGCTGTATTCGCGGTGGTCATATTCATTTTATTATCACTAATGGGTTAAATTTAAAAATAAGCCGACTATTCTAGCGTTTTTTCACTGCGGACTAAATACTGCACTACGGCGTGATTTTTCCAGTGGATGGATTGGAAAATAGCTCGGAAGGTCCAAAGCTTTCCAGCAGGCGTTCATAAGTCTCACGGCTTTCTCCCACCAAGTACGGCCCTTCCAAAAACACCATTTGTCTTAGGGCTTGCCCAATCCATTTTTCTTCCAGACAATTATTGTCACTGACATGTCCGGACATATAGAGGAAATTGGTCCAGTTGGTCAGCACAATCCAGACATTGACGATTAAGGCCTCAATTTCTGTAGGAGTCATTTTCATCAGTCCAGCTTCAACAAAAGCCTGATAAATTTTTTGCCCCTGCTGCATGACCTGACCAGCAAAATGGGCATAGGTCTGACGAAAATCGCTGTTGCTTTCAATCAGCTGATAAACGTCACGGTGCAAAAAACGATACGTCCAGAGCTGATTGCTCAAAATCTGAAAATAATGAATTTTATCATTGGCATTTAAAGGACGATCTTTCGGCACGGCCAACATATCCAGCGTTTGCTGCTGATAATCCTGCATCAATTCCTTGATAATGTCCTGCTTGTTACGAAAGTGGTAATACAGGTTGCCTGGACTAATTCCCAATTCTGCCGCAATATGATTGGTGGTGACAAAACGTTCGCCACGCTCGTTAAATAATTGCAGGCTAATATAGAGGATGCGGTCTCTGGTTTTCATTGTTTTAGGATCAGACATGCAAGACACCCGTTGATTCAATCATTTACTAGACTAACACATTCACCCCTTGACTCATTAGAGCTTTTACTCTAAAAATCAAGTCTGATCGATCAAAAAATGGCAGCCGGTCATGAATCATGATTCAACCCCAAGCATTGTGCAAGACAGCTCAGCCGAGGTTCAGCGCTTGCATCATCTTTTAGCCTTGCAGAAGGCCGCGTATCAACGTGAGCCCATGCCGAGTGCCAAAGTCCGCATGGAGAGACTGGACCGTTTAAAACGCGTACTGATCAAATATCAGGATCAGTTTGCGGCCGCCATCAATCAGGATTATGGCAATCGTTCAGTGGGTGAAACCAAAATTGGCGAATTGCTCACCTGCCTAGAGCACATTCAATATTATAGCAAGCATTTACGTGGCTGGATGCGACCCTCCAAACGTCATATCAGCTTGCTGCATCAACCTGCCAAGGGTTGGGTACAATATCAGCCACTTGGGGTGATTGGCATCATGGCACCGTGGAATTATCCGCTGCTGCTCTCGATCGGTCCGTTAATCTGTGCCTTGGCTGCAGGCAACCATGCCATGCTGAAGATTTCCAGTGCTTCGGCACAGTTTGGTCAGGTACTGGCACAAGCCTTGGCTGAAGCCTTTTCTGAACATGAAGTCGCAGTTGTCAATGGTGGGGGCATTATTTCCGATACCTTCTGCCATCTGGCTTTTGACAAAATGGTCTTTACCGGCTCAACCACGGTGGGCAAAACCGTGATGGCCGCTGCCGCAGAAAATCTGGTGCCGGTGATTTTGGAACTGGGGGGTAAGTCTCCGGTCATCGTCCATCCTTCGATGCCGATTCAAGACGTGGCACAACGTATTGCGGTAGGTAAGCTGTGGAACGCTGGACAAACCTGTGTGGCACCGGATTACATCTTTCTGCCCCGTGGTAAAACTGATGAATTCATCGCAACCTTTAAAGCATTTGCCCTAGAGATGTACCCGCAACTCGCTGAAAATCAAGACTACACCTCAATTGTGAATGACAAACAGTATCAGCGTCTGCAAGGTTATCTGGAGGATGCCCGCCAGCAAGGTGCACAGATCCTGAGCATTAACCCGCACGAGGAAGACCTGATCGCGGTACGCAAGATTGCTCCAACCCTGGTCACCCAGGTGCTACCACAGATGGCCCTGATGCAGAACGAGATTTTCGGCCCAATTTTGCCGATCATGGAATATGATCAAATTGACGAGGTGATTGAGTTTATTAATCAACGTCCACGTCCACTTGCGTTATACTATTTCGATTACGATGCAACGCGTGCCGACTATGTCGCCCAGCGTACACATTCGGGGCATTTTGGCCAGAATTCGGTATTGACCCACGTCGCACAAGATGACCTGCCTTTTGGCGGTGTTGGTGCCTCTGGAATGGGCAAATATCATGGCCCGGAAGGTTTTTTCAGTTTGTCACATGAACGTTCAATGATGTCGAAGCCTAAACTGTATAGTTTAAAATTTATTCTTCCACCATTTAACAAACCCTTGCACAAATTGATTTCAAAATGGCTTCTCCAGTAAATGATCAAGGCATGATCTGTTACACCAGTTCCTGTCGGGTTTTAGCCAAATTCGCTTGTCTTTTAATCGTATTTTTGGTATAAAACGCCCCTTGAATGAATTCATCCGTTTATTTTATGACTGGCCACACATTTGCTGCTGGCTAAATCAATGGAGTTCCACCATGTCTAAGGTTTGCCAAGTTACCGGCAAGCGTCCAGTCGTTGGTAACAACGTCTCACACGCCAACAACAAAACCAAGCGCCGGTTCGAGCCGAACCTGCATCACCACCGTTTCTGGTTGGAAAGCGAAAAACGTTTCGTTCGTCTTCGCCTTACAACTAAAGGTATGCGTATCATCGACAAATTGGGCATTGAAAAGGTTGTAGCTGATCTTCGTGCTCAAGGCCAAAAGATCTAAGGAGTCATAGCAATGCGTGACAAAATTCGCCTAGTTTCGACTGCTGGTACTGGTTATTTCTACACCACGACCAAAAACAAACGTACAATGCCTGAAAAAATGGAAATCAAAAAGTTTGACCCAAAAATTCGTCAACACGTGATTTTCAAAGAAGCTAAAATCAAATAATTTTAGCCGTTCAGGAAAAAACGATCTCGTTCGAGGTCGTTTTTTTTTGCCTTTTTTTTCTTCAGCTTGTTAAAATTTTTCCTGTCTCACTTGTTGGCATTATTTATGCTTGCAGTTTCCTAACCTTAACCCCCACTTAAGGAGTGTTGAATGCCACATGATGTTGATCTGATTATTTTACTTGCGGTGGGGTTTGGTATTGCACTGTTTTTTGGCTATATCGCCGCCCGTTTACGCCTGCCCCCGCTCATTGGCTACCTGATTGCCGGAATCGTGATTAGCCCGAACACTCCCGGCATTGTGGCTGATATCCATCTCGCCAATCAGCTGGCGGAACTCGGGGTAATGTTCCTGATGTTTGGCGTCGGTATGCACTTTTCACTGAATGACCTGCTTCAGGTACGGCGTATTGCCTTGCCCGGTGCCATTTTGCAAATCGCGGTTGCCACGCTCCTCGGTGTGGGTGTGTCCATGCTCTGGGATTGGGACTTTGGTTCTGCCTTGGTGTTTGGTTTGAGCCTGTCCTGTGCCAGCACCGTGGTACTGCTTAAGGCCTTGGGTGATCGTGGCTTACTTGAATCCGTCAACGGTAAAATCGCAGTTGGCTGGTTACTGGTTGAAGATCTGGTGATGGTCCTAGTTCTGGTACTGTTACCGGCTACGGCTGTACTGCTTGGTGGAAAACCCTTAAGTGCAGAAACGGATAGTAATCTGTTAGTGACCTTAGGTCTCACCCTGCTCAAGGTGGCGGGCTTTATTGCCTTTATGCTGATTGTCGGCAAACGTCTGGTGCCTCTGATCATGCAGTTTGTGGCGCGTCTGGGTTCGCGAGAGCTGTTTACCTTAACCGTAGTGGCGGCTGCAGTATCGATTGCCTACGGCTCTTATGCCATTTTTGGGGTTTCGATGGCACTCGGAGCCTTCTTTGCAGGAATGGTGGTGAAGGAATCAGACTTTAGCCATCGAGCTGAAGAAGAAACCTTACCACTACGGGAAATCTTCTCTATCCTGTTTTTCGTGTCGGTGGGTATGCTGTTTGATCCACGTATTTTAGTGGAACAACCGCTGCATATTCTCGCAGTCGTTGCCATCATCATGATTGGCAAAACACTGGCAGCGATGGCATTGGTCTTGTTCTTCCGTTACCCGATCAATACCGCACTCACGGTCGGTGCCAGTCTGGCGCAAATTGGGGAATTCTCCTTCATTCTGGCCACACTCGGCGTATCATTACAGTTACTTAGTGTCGAAGGACAGAACCTGATTCTGGCAGGGGCATTGATTTCGATTACCCTGAATTCTTTCGTTTTTTCGGCAATTGAACCCGTCCAACGCTGGATTCGTGAACGCTCTCATTTGGCCCGTCTTCTCGAGCGCAGTGGAGATCCGCTGGCCATGTTACCGGATGAAGTTTCGCAAGATTACCTGCGTGATCAGGTGGTGATTGTGGGGCATGGTGAAGTCGGTCGGCGCATTACCGAGACCTTAATGGCACAAGACATTAAGGTGGTGATCGCGGAAGAAAACCGTGAAATTGTGGAAAAGCTGCGCAGTAAAGGGATTGCTGCCGTGAGCGGGGTAGCGACTGAACCTGGTGTACTGATCCAGGCACACATCATGTACGCACGTTTGCTGGTGATTTCTCCAATGGATATTCTGGATATCCATCGTATTGTCGATATTGCCAAACAATTGAATCCACAAATTCAGGTACTGGTGTGTGCCGAAAGCAAGGAAGAAGCGGAAGTCATCCGTCAGGATGAGATTGGTGAAGTGTTCTATGCCAAAGAAGAAATGGCACGTAATATGAGTGGTCATATTCTGGATCGTATCGCACTCGCCCATACGCAAAGCCATACGTCACATTAACACCCGCACATAAAAAAGCGGCTTTTAAGCCGCTTTTTTAGCTGAGATATTTCGGTGGCTCATCCACCACTTCTGCCTGCCACTGGTGAACCTGCTTTTCGAGCAATCCAAATAGCGCCGCCTGAATCATATGCTGTGCGACCAATGCCGTTTGGTCACCCAATAACGCCTTGACTTCATCATTGAATTGAATTTTCACTAAAGGTTCTTGTTCGGAACCTGCATTGCGCAATGCTAGCTCGCCACCTTCAAGTTGAACCAACTCTAAAATCGCGTCTTGACTCCCGAAGATTTCTTTTAACTGTTGTATAGACATAAATCCTCCATGTTCAACATGGTGGCAAAGCACACCTGTACTTTGCTTCTCTAGAATTTTATATAGGCACAACGGGCCTGAATTTCAAGTCCAACCTAGAACTTAGAATTCAACCATTTCGTTACGGAAACCATCAATCAAATGAGTGAGATCGCGGTGCCATTCACGCAGGATCTTGACATCAGGCAACCAAGATTGTGGTCCTTGGGTGACTTTGATGATTAGGTTTGATGACGTTTCTTCTTCAGGTGTCGGCTCAGTAGGCTCCGGTGCATACTGGCACATGCGATAGGCACGTTTTAACTCGGCAATAAAACCGTCTTTGGCCAATTGATGCATCACCGAAACTTCAGGTGATACCTGCCCCTTGGCTGCCATGAGCTCTTCAATCGACTTCAAACTCGGTTGCGAGTCATTTAAACGGTAGTAACGCACCAGTTCCTGTAAAAAAGCCAACACGGCACCATGCAAATGAAACACCGCCGCTTCACGATGGGCTTGTGCCTGTTGGATATGTTCAGTCTGCTCGGCTTGTTGACACGACAAGCGTGCAAAATAAAGTTTCTGGTTGGTGCGGTCAGCATGATAACGAGCAACGCGGGACATAGTTTTTCCTTAATCTGGCAATATCAACAGCAATGCAGGTGCATAGATTAACCACCCCATCGACTTTTGAATATCATTTTTTACAACACACTGCCAAAAAAGGAGCCTGCGCTCCTTCTCTGATTATTACTTCACGATATCGGGCTTATTTGGCCGAATCTTCTGCCGCTTTAACACGAATTCCCATGCCATGCACACGTAGGGTATTTAAGCCTTTGATTGCCTTGATTGCTTCACGCGGATTAGGCATTTCAACAAAACCAAAGCCTTTGGATTTTCCAGTATCTGGGTCCATCACCAAGGTACAGCTATCTACCTTGCCATACGGTTTGAATAAAGCCAACAATTCAGCTTCTGCTACAGAACGTTCCAGATTGCGAACTAAAATTTTCATACACTAACCTTCAAAATAGGCAAAACCATCAAAAAGCACTCGCCTACTCCACTTTTTGAACGCCGAAGCGTAATTGACGCAGTTTAATCCAGATCGATGCCAAAATCTAAATTTAAGGCCTGACGTTCGATCAGGGCGCTCTTCACGGTCTGCTGCCGGGTTTTATAATGGGTTTCACTACTACATAAATCTCGAGTCAGGTCATTCAGAAAATAGCTGCTGACGGTGCGTCCCTGTTCATCAATCTGATCCCGTGCCCAGAGATTGAGATTCTGCTTGGTCAGAATCAATTCATTTTGTGCACGAGTTAAGGCCACATATAGTACCCGACGTTCCTCTTCAACCTGATCAAAATCGCCTTGTGCACGTGCATGCGGATATTGTCCGGCAGAAACATTGGCCACATAACACACCTTCTGCTCAGTGCCTTTAGCCGAGTGAATGGTGATTAAAGTCACCACATCTTCTTCAGACTGTCGCTCAATTTCACTGATCGAAATCGGATCAAGGACATACTCTTCTAAAAACTCGCTCAACTGCTGATGTTTAGCCGCCAGCTGTTTGACCAGCTCAAAATCATTCAGGCGTTTTGACCAGTCCTTTTTCGCATAGTTTTCCTCGAGCTGCGTCAGCACCGCCTGCAGTCCGAACTCAACACAACGTATCACTTCATGGCGCAAGGCAATCATCTGCTGCATCAAGGCAATACTCTGCTCCGGAATCCGGCCAAACTTGAGCAATAAATTGATCATTAAATCGAAATCATCTTGCTGTAGTAACTGTTGGGACAATTTGCTGGCACTGACATCCCCCACCCCATTCCACAAGGTCAGGAAACGCATCCAGGCAATATCATCGCGTGGATTGGCCAACACGCGCAGCAAACTGAGCAGATCTTTGACATGTGCAGTTTCTAACAACTTCATTCCTCCAATAAATCGGTAAGGAATATTGGCCTGAATAAGCGCCGCCTCAATATGCCGTGCCGCAAAGCTCGAACGCACCAACACCATGTGATCCTGCCAAAGTGCCCCGTCGATCAGATGACGTTCCTTGATATCAATCGCAATCCACTTGGCCTCATCGAATTCATTGGGGAAAATATGCAGTCGGGGCTTCAAACCTGGACCGCGATAGGCTTGCAAATGTTTGTCATAGTGGATGGGGCTCTGATCTAGCAGCCAGTTAGACAGATCCAGAATTTCTTGGGTCGAGCGGTAATTCTCGGAAAGTTTCAGGACTTCAGCATCGGGAACGCGCTGTTTAAAATGATGAATATTTTCAAAATCCGCCCCGCGAAAACCATAAATCGATTGTGCATCATCCCCGACACAAAACAG
Organism: Acinetobacter minutum; assembly: GCF_035916735.1. Lineage (NCBI taxonomy): Bacteria > Pseudomonadati > Pseudomonadota > Gammaproteobacteria > Moraxellales > Moraxellaceae > Acinetobacter > Acinetobacter minutum. The sequence goes on along the minus strand of NZ_JAQIHG010000021.1, from coordinate 15,144 downwards.
GCTGGTTTGACCCAACAAAGGTTCCAGCAGGGCCCATTGCAACGGGTTGGTATCCTGCATCTCATCCACCAATAAATGACGGCACAAACCGCTCACCCAATCCCGCAGTCCTTCTGATTGTGCCAGTGCAGATGCCACAATCGCTAGAATATCGTCATAATCCAGAAAGGCTCTTGCACGTTTACGGGTTTCATATTCCTGCATGATTTCCGCAATCTGAGCCTTAAAACCGAGAAATTCCGGCAACTGTTTTTCAAGAGCTACACTGAGCTTCTGCCGGGTATTCCGTGCATAAGAATACAGGTCACACAGCTGCTGAGGCTTGGGCAACTGGTTGGGATTTTTCTTGTCATCCTTGCCACGCAGCAAACGGAACATCATCAACTGGTCATCACGGTCAATAATCGAAAAACTGTCCAGCCCAAAGGCTTTCGGTTGACGACGCAGTAGATACATACAAAACGTATGAAAGGTCGAGGCACGCAAACCTTTTGCTTCCGCCCCTAAAGCCAATTCCACGCGCGCCACAATTTCACTCGCGGCACGGCGGGTAAAGGTGAGAATCTGGATTTGATTCGCCGGAATACCTTGAGCAATCAGGTACGCGGCACGGGCGACAATGGTTTTGGTTTTGCCACAGCCTGCCCCCGCCAAAACCAGACAGTTTTGTGCTGTGGTGGTTGCTGCTTGTTTCTGCTGAGGATTCAATTCATCGATCAGGGTGGCTAAACTCATAACATCTCATCTTGTGGACTGCAGGGTTAGTTTAGCAGAGCAACCACTGAAAAGCTGATCCATCCTGTGCATGAGTGAAACAGAGAGCAGTACCCCATACCGAAATTTTTCACTTCTAAAAAGTTTGCCTCACATCAGTGATCAGAATGTTTTAACAAAGATCTCCTGTTGCAAAAGATGACATTGCCTTGCTTCAGGCAATCCTCTCGCTCATTTTTAACAATCGGGCAATATTTTCACAGGTTCTTTCCAGATTGCGCTCACCCATCTGTAAAGCACTCGATAAATCACACGCTCCATCGACGATACTGAAAATTGCAGTAAAACCTTCTGCATACAAGACATCAATGTCTGCTCCAACATAACCGGCACAGGCAATGACCGGTTTATGCAAACGTTTGGCCACTTGTGCCACCCCATATGGGGTTTTTCCTAGCCGGGTTTGAAAATCAATCCCCCCTTCACCGGTCAGAACCACATCGGCTTGTGCAATATGCTCTGCCAGTCGGGTCTGTTCGATGACGATCTCTACCCCTGAACGGATCTGTGCACCTGCAAAAGCCATCAACCCAAAGCCTAATCCGCCCGCAGCACCGGCTCCGGCCTGATCTTTCACATGGATATCCAGCTGTGCTGCGACCAGATCGGCAAAATACCGCAGGTTATCATCCAGTATCTGCACCATGTCTGGGGTTGCCCCTTTCTGGGGGCCAAATATCGCGGAGGCTCCCCGCTCACCACATAAAGGATTATTTACATCACTGGCAATGATGATTTCAGTCTGCTTGAGACGCGGATCCAATCCTGTCAGATCAATCCGTTTGATTCGATGCAGCTGCCCACCACCGAGCGGAACTTCCAAATCATCAGCATCATAAAATTTCACTCCCAGTGCCTGTGCCATCCCGGCACCTGCATCATTGGTCACGCTTCCGCCCAGACCAATAATCATTTTGGTGACACCCTGATCCAGTGCCTGTTTCATCATTTCTCCAGTCCCTAGCGTCGTGGTCACTAATGGATTCCGCTGTGCAACCGACAATAAATGCATGCCATTGGCTTTGGCCATTTCAATGATTGCAGTTTTCCCCTCCTCCACACATCCCCAATAACTGGCAACACGCCGCTGTGGCAGCGGTCCTGTGACTTCACAAGGAACTTTTACACCATTTAATGCTGAAACCAGTGCATCTACGGTGCCTTCCCCACCATCCGCCATCGGAACGTGAATAAAATGTGCGTTGGGAAATACTTTTTCTATGCCACGCTGCATGGACTGACACGCCAGTTCAGCGCTCATGCTTTCTTTGAATGAATCGGGAGCAAGAACAAAGGTTTTATGCATAAAAAACAGATCCAGAGTTGGATTCTTCAACATCATAGTCCATACAAAACACGACAGGTACTGGCTTTAAGCTGATCCAATCAGACATCTGCAGAACTTTTAGGTACTCGCTGTTGGATATACAGTGCCAGGGTCAGATAGTGGATGCCTTGAAACATCAAGTCCAATGCCAGTAACAACCCAAGCAACCAGAACGGTGCTTCAGGCGAAAGAAAAATCAAGATACCCACTAAAGTGGTCAAAAACCCGGACAATAACAGCCCACCCCAACCGGCCCAAGGTTTCCAGAAAAAAGCTTTCATCATCCGGATGATTCCAGCAACGATCAAAACGATGGCCAGCAGGTGGGTCAGTACGATGGCTGTTTGTACTGGTGTTGCAAAAGCATAATAACCGGCAAGAAAGTACAGTAGTGCAAACAAGATGCCTAGTCCACGCAGAGCACCGCTAAAAATCTTTATGGCAGCAAATAAATGTAAGATTCCGGCCAGCATCATCAACGAGCCAAATAGCAACACCACGGACAATGTGGCAACAGGTAATGTGAACAATAGTATCAAGGAAAAGAGCACTAGAAGAATTCCCAGTGCCAGATACCATTTGCGATTTTCATGCAGTTGATGTCGGATTAAATCATTGCCGATAGTTTTCATTCTTATTCTCGACGCCTAGCCCTTTTATACTTAGATTTTTCAATAGATCATGGGCCATGTCTAGCGGCGAGATACCGCATATTGTGAATAAAATGAATCAAACTGTGGATAACTATCCTTTTATCCACATTCACTACTTTTTCCAGCCAATTTCCATTGCCGTCGCCAGATTCAGGCGAGTCTGTGCCAGATTTTCTGCCATTGTGCTCGTATTTTCAGACAAAGGAATATGCCCAGCCATAATCTCGGCATAGCGCTGTGGATACAGCGGCTGTTTTTCTGGCTCGGCATAACCCATCGGATAAGTCGGCTGCCCGTTACTTAAGTCATATTTATCGCTAGCACCAAAAGCATGCAGCAGTTCATGCACCAATACAATTTTATTCTGATCACTCTGTTTGACAGATGCAAACAGGTTGACCGAACCAATGCGGCCTTTTTCCAGTGCCGTGGAATGCTTTAGAACATGAACATATTGAGGATCATAATAATTCAGATATAGACGTACGGTCGGGGAGCCATCGGTGGATTCACTGTGTTTCCAGGCATAGTAGCGGAATTTCAGACTCCACAACATTACGTCCAGCATCGAAGCATTTTCTGGGACTTTGGGCGGTAACTGCTGAATCTCACGTCCCAGCTGGAAATAAAAATGTACGGGTTGGCCACGATACTCGGCAGCAGCAGTGCTCAGATACTGCTGGGCATCTTGTAACTGGTCCAGCGAGAGCTGCTGGATATAACGCTGGGTATTCGCGTGACCATCGGCATTGACTGGATGCAACAGTACCACCACTGGTCGTGACCAGTCCTGATTCTGGTCACGATAGGCATTCACCGCAACAACCAGCAGCACTAGCAAGAGAATTAAAATCCGAACCTGTTTCCACATAGTTCTCCCCCCTCAAAATATCAGCAATGCTTCATCGCACATAAAAAATGCTAGCCCAGCTAGCATTTTTATTTTTTATTGGAATTTAACCTTCAACCCACTTTTCATTTTGATAGACCAGACTCCATTTGGTTGGTTTACCTTCCGGAGTTTCCGAACCGATATACTGAGACTGGTTCTTACGGCTGAATTTCACCACAGTTGGGTTGCCTTCAGGATCAGTGTCTGGCGCTTGCAACAGAAACTGATATTTGGCATCCAACTGCTCAGCGACCGTACGTAGCTCAGCCACTTTGGGTGCGCGGGTTTCACGAATTTTCGGGAACTTGCTGGCAGCAAGAAACAGACCGGCAGCGCCATCACGCAATACGAAATAATCATCATGCTTGGTTGAACGCAGATGTTCCATCTTGATCGGATCAACACGCGGTGGTGCTGGCTGACCATTTTTCAGTACCTTGCGGGTATTATCACAGCTGGTACAGGCAAAATATGGACCAAAACGACCAGTTTTTAGCTGCATTTCCCCATCACATTTGTCACATGGGATGGTTGGACCATCATAACCCTTGATCTTGAATTCGCCTTCTTCGACTTCTGAGCCATCACAATCTGGATTGTTGCCACAAATGTGTAATTTTCGCCCACCGTCGATTACATAGCTGTCCATCGCCGTACCACATTTGGCACAGCGTTTTTTCGACATCAAGTCCGCAGTTTCCGCAGCATCATCATCCGACAAGGCAGCCAAAGACTCTACTGGAGTTAAATTCAATGTGCCCTTACAACGCTCTTTTGGCGGCAGGTTATAGCCTGAGCACCCCAAGAAGACTCCGGTCGTTCCAGTCCGAATCTGCATCGGGCGGCCACATTCCGGACATTTGACTTCTGGCACTTCAATCGGCTGGTTACGGCGCATGCCATGCTCGCCCTGAGCCGTGGTCAAACGCTGTTTAAAATCGCCATAGAAACTGTCCAGCAGTTCTTTCCAGTTACGGTCGCCTGTCGCTACCCGATCCAGCTGTCCTTCAAGGTCAGCAGTGAACGCATAGTTCATCAGGTTGTTGAAACTTTCATCTAGACGGTCGGTAACAATTTCACCCATTTTCTCGGCAAACAGACGGCGGTTCTCCAGCTTGACATAACCGCGATCCTGAATGGTCGAGATAATCGCCGCATAAGTTGATGGACGGCCGATACCACGTTTTTCCAGCTCTTTCACCAAAGAAGCTTCGGTAAAACGTGCTGGCGGTTTGGTGAAGTGCTGACTTGGATCCAGTTTTTCCAGTTTCAGGATTTCGCCGATTTTGACGGCTGGCAACAACACATCATCATCGGATTTGTTTGCACCACGGACTTTGGTAAAGCCATCAAATACCAAGGTACGGCCTTTGGCTTTCAGCTCCACCCCATTGGCATCGACTAAAATGGTCGAGGATAAATATTCTGCTGGTGTCATCTGACACGCCACAAACTGGCGCCAGATCAGATCATATAAGCGTTGTGCATCACGCTCGACACCTGCCAAATCGTTACCCGTTAAAGCCACGCTGGACGGACGTATGGCTTCATGCGCTTCTTGTGCACCGGCTTTATTGCCATAACGGTTTGGCTTGGCTGGTAAATATTTTTCGCCGTACTGCTGCTCGATATGGCTGCGCACCATATTTACCGCGTCATCGCTCAGGAATGTTGAGTCGGTACGCATATAGGTAATAAAACCAGCCTCATACAGACGTTGTGCCAGCATCATGGTTTTCTTCACTGAAAAACCTAAACGGGTACTGGCGGCCTGTTGCAAGGTTGAAGTGATATACGGCGCACTTGGATTGACTTTGGTCGGTTTGTCTTCGCGCTGTGCAACTTTATATTCGGCGTCTTTTAATACGGCAAGCAACGCATCAGTTTCAGCTTTATTGCGCAGCTTCAGGGTCTTACCGGCCTGTTTGACTGCTTCAAGGCGAATCTGCTCTTTTTGTGCCTGAGTGTCGGCAAACACTTGCCAGTATTCTTCAGGGATAAAGGCACGGATTTCACGCTCACGCTCAACCACCAATTTTACTGCAACAGACTGTACACGTCCGGCTGATAAACCACGGGCGATCTTTTCCCAAAGGAGAGGAGAAATCATAAAGCCCACGACACGGTCGAGGAAGCGGCGGGCCTGTTGCGCATTGACTTTATTGGTATCTAGACGTGCAGGATGTTTAAAGGCTTCCTGAATGGCATTTTTGGTGATTTCATTAAAGACAACGCGTTGATAGCGTGAAGCATCACCACCAATCACCTCTTTTAAATGCCAGGCAATGGCTTCCCCTTCACGGTCCAAGTCCGTTGCGAGATAGATTTCATCGACCTGTGAAGCCAGTTTTTTCAGTTCGGAAACGACATTTTCCTTACCTGGTAAAACTTCATAATGTGCTTCCCAGCCATGTTCAGGATCAACCCCCATACGGTTAATCAGTGCTTGCTGGGCTTTTTGGGCTTTTTGTTCTTCGGTCAGTTTGGTACGGGTCGCCAGTTTTTTCTCGGCCGTTTTACTGCCCCCGCCTGTTGGCAAGTCACGGACGTGACCCACCGAAGATTTCACAATGTATTGTGAACCCAAATATTTGTTGATGGTTTTCGCTTTTGCAGGCGACTCCACAATCACTAAGGCACGCTTGTTGGCCGCACCAGAGGCTTTTGCTGTGGTGCTTTGGGATGTGGATCGAGGAGCATTCGCCATAATGAACCATTATTCCTTTGAAGTGTAAAAATCAGACTTGTGCCAAGCTGTGTAAATAGGTTTTGATCTCTTCCAATTGAGTTCCTCTCAAATCGGATTCCTCATCCCAGTACAGGCCAACACAGTTTGCCTGCATATCAATAGCATAAATCCCTTTTAATGCAATGGGCGAATCATTCAATTTGTCATCCCCTTGGATAACCTTGAGTTGTTGATTCTCCACACGGGCACGCATTAAAGGCAAACGGGCATCTGGAATCAGCACGCTATAGTAAGCCACCATACTGGCACGATTTTCAGTAGCCATCGGAACTTTGGTCCAGTCTGGTGCAACGACAAGACGTGGATGTAATCCCATTTTCCGTGCTCTGTCACGCATCATGCCCAAGGCTTTCTCACGTGGGCTGACCCGCAGACCAAAAATCGATCCCAAGACAAAAATGATAATGACGACTGCGACCCAAATTCCGGTATTTTCCATAGTTCACCTTTTTCTTCCTTTATTAGAGTTGCACAAGGCCAACCTAAAACGCAAGCTTCGACACTTAAATTAGCTCCCAAGCAACACGGGACTATAAGTTACTTTACGGTTTTGAATGGAAATTAATTCAAATTTCTCCAGCAATAATAATGCTTCATCAACTTGATTTTTAGGCAAAAACCTTTCCAACAAAACAATAAAACCCGAAAGATATTGAGGACGTACATGTGGTGCCACATTCAGATATGGCATCAGACGCAACCGAAGATTCGTGATTTTTCTCTCTATTTCAGAATCAAATAATTGAGCAGTCTCAGCAGTCTCAGCAGTCTCAGCAGTCTCAGCAGTCTCAGCAGTCTCAGCAGTCTCAGCAGTCTCAGCAG
>NZ_JAQIHG010000021.1:0-7827 GCF_035916735.1 Acinetobacter minutum | reverse complement strand
AGCAGTCTCAGCAGTCTCAGCAGTCTCAGCAGTCTCAGCAGTCTCAGCAGTCTCAGCAGTCTCAGCAGTCTCAGCAGTCTCAGCAGTCTCAGCAGTCTCAGCAGTCTCAGCAGTCTCAGCAGTCTCAGCAGTCTCAGCAGTCTCAGCAGTCTCAGCAGTCTCAGCAGTCTCAGCAGTCTCAGCAGATATCATCTTCAAATAACGATCAAGTGAAACGTTTATATACTCCACTTTTAGTTGATCAATTTTAATAATTTTATATTTTTTTAGTTCTTCAATGACGACTTTGGCAATCTCTTCTTCAATTTTTAAGTTTACTTTCAATGAGTTAATTAAAGTTTCTATTTTTGCAGGTTTACTAAAATTATTACGTTTTAAATTCTCACAATACTTATTAACTAGCGAAATAATGTCTTGCTCCTCTTTAATTTCTTTGATCAAAGTGAGAGGCAAAAGCGGCTTTTCATGCAGAATCTTAGCCTCAAATTGTGCAATCTTTAAGAGATCAGCAACGTATTCCATCGATCGGTCATTTGACATGACATCGAATGAAATTTCTTTAGGTTTAAATTGAGTTGAGAGTTGGCCCGCAATAAAAGTTAATCCAAAGTCAGCTGCGTCTTTGCCCACTTTAGGCATTTTTAAAACCTTAAGTCTGCCATTCATAATAAAAGGCGCAAGTTTGACCACCCCATCTAAACTGAAATTGATTGGTGATTTGGCATAAACAAGATAAACATACTGATATTGTGATAAGTACTTCAGTAAGTCTTTTTCCGTTTTAGGTAAATTCTCAATATCTAATAATAATATTTTTTTCACTCTCGCCCCCTCAAGCGATTTTTAATATGGATTAATTTAAAGATAGTTCATAACTATAAAGCACTTCATGGCCATTCCAGTAGATATAGCCTTTTTCCAACAGCTCTTTCAGCAGCAATTTCACATCCGCTTCCGGATAGAGTTTTTCCAGCAAATCACGCAGCTCAAAAATATCTTTGGGTTTTTCCGTTTTTAACTGGCTCAGCGCGCGCACCATTTCCCATTGCAAGGCATCAATCAGCATAGCATCGGGTTGCTCTTGGCGAGCGCTAGGCTGAGCCTGCAACAGGGCCTGTACGGAGGGAAAGGACTTCACTGAAGATAATTCTGCTGGGCTCGTAGCATTGTTTTCCTGAACGTCTACAACCGTTTCCTGCAACAGATGATCCAGTTTCAGCTGTAACCACTGTTTCAAGATTTTTTTACGGTAGCTCACCTGTTGGTCATAACGTTTGACTATTTTTAACTTAATTAGCATCCCCAACAGTTGTTGAGCCTGCTCTGGCAATACGTGCAGGATATTACCGATCGAATTTTTTAATCCTTCAATGGTGCCGGGTTTTCCAGCCATTTCCCCTAAAGCATCACAGTATTTCTTGACCAGTTGAAGTGCCGGTTTACGCTGGAAGGCCAGAGCACTCGGCAAGCGATAGCTGCTCGCGCTAGATGCGGATTCCGTCTGGCTTTCCAGCCGGATCAGTGAAGCAAACAGACCGGCACCCTGCATGAGTTGCAACAACACCTCAATGCTGGACATCGCGGAAATGACTTCTATCTGGGTCTCAGCTTCCAGCAAAGCCAACAACTGTCCAACCACGACAGCATAGGCATATTCCTGATGCTCAACTTGCGGGACATCCAGCACGATCACTTGTCCACTATTCAGCCAACTGGCAAACTCCGTCAGGTCTTCCAATGCATAGTCAAATTTTCCCTGACAATTGAACAAGTACACCGTGTGATAATGCTGTAACAGCTCACGCAACACGGTCGCTGTCGGCATATTTTGTTCCAGGTCAAACAGGATCACTTTATTCATTGGTATTCAAGATCGATCAATCAAAGACGAGAGAGATTAACACAGTTGAAAAATACTGCAGCGGAACCGATTAATAGTGCGGAGGTCGGTTGGTCAACGGATCAAAAGGTGCAATCCCTTCCGACAGATCTGCCGACTCGACACGCTGATAGAGCAACTGCATCTGTTTTTTCAACGTGGCTATTTCTTGTGTCTGCAAAGCCATCTGCTGGTTAAGCTGATCGACTAAATCATCCAAAAATGCAATTCGCACTTGCAAATCTTCAATCGGTGCGGAAAATGACGCTTGATCATCATCGTATGGTTGTTTAGTCATTTAACCCTCCTCAATCGGGATCTTAGGAAACATTATGGCCTATATTACTTTAAGGGACGTCCAGCTGGCATTTGGTGGACCGGCCCTACTCGATGGCGCGAACTTCACTCTAGAGCGTGGCGAACGAGTCTGTTTAATCGGCCGTAATGGTGAAGGCAAGTCTACTTTACTTAAGCTGATTGAGGGAAGTTTACTGCCCGATCGTGGTGAAGTTTCGATTCAAAATGGCCTTACGATTTCCATGCTGGCACAGGATGTCCCAATGGATCACGGTAAAGTGGCAGATATCGTCGCTGAAGGTGCCGGGGAAGCCGCGCAAGTGCTCAAAGCGTATCATGAAGCCAGTGATGCCTGTGTACTCGGTGACATGACCGCCTGTGACCGTATGGGAGAACTGCAGCATAAACTGGATCAGCTCGATGGCTGGACCCTGGAAAACAAGGTCAACACCATTCTGGGCAAAATGGGCCTGGATCCCAATGCTGACCTGGCGGATTTATCCGGTGGTCGTAAACGTCGCGTACTACTCGCACGTGCCCTGCTAACACAGCCAGATGTCTTGCTATTGGACGAACCCACCAACCATTTGGATGTGGAAAGCATCGAATGGCTGGAAAAATTTCTGCTTGATCAGAACAACCTGACTTTATTATTCATTTCGCATGACCGTTCTTTTGTCGATCGTCTGGCGACACGAATTGTCGAACTCGATCGCGGCCAGTTGCGCAGTTTTGAAGGCAATTATTCACGTTATCTTGAGCTGAAAGCACAACAGCTGGAAGCGGAAGAAAAACAGAATGCACTGTTTGATAAGAAACTGGCTGAAGAGGAAGCCTGGATTCGCCAGGGGATTAAAGCACGCCGTACGCGTAACGAAGGTCGTGTTCGTGCCTTAAAAGCGTTACGCGAAGAGTCCAAAGCACGCCGCTTTCAGCAAGGCAAAGTCAACATGGCAACGCAAGAAGCCAACCGCTCTGGAAAACTGGTCTTTGATATTGAACATTTACGCGTTGAGTATAATGGTCATCCGATTATCAAAGACTTCTCGGCACTGGTGCTACGTGGTGACCGTATTGGTCTGGTTGGCGACAATGGTGTGGGTAAAACCACCCTCATCAAAGCCATTCTGGGTGAAATCGAACATGGCGGTTCAGTAAAAACCGGTACCCAGCTGGAAATCGCCTATTTTGACCAGCTACGTAACCAGCTGGATCTGGAAAAATCAGTCGCAGCCAACGTCAGCGAAGGCAGTGACTTTGTGGATGTCAACGGTCAGCGCCGCCATATTTTCAGTTACTTGCAGGATTTCCTGTTCTCACCAGAGCGTGCACGTACCCCAGTGAAAGCCTTATCCGGTGGTGAACGTAACCGGATTCTGTTGGCAAAACTCTTGCTGAAACCATCTAACCTGATCGTGATGGATGAACCGACCAACGATCTGGACATGGTCACTCTCGAATTGCTCGAAGACATGCTGTCGGAATACAAAGGGACTTTACTACTGATCAGCCATGACCGTGCCTTTATGGATAATGTGGTCACCTCGACCTGGGTATTCGATGGCAAAGGCAATATCGATGAATATATCGGCGGTTATCAGGACTATTTGCTGCAGCGCCCTGATCAAAAAGTCGTGGATCAAAAAAGTGATGTGAAAAAAGCACAAGCGAAAGCTGAAGCAGCAGCAAGTGCCCCCGTTGCAGCTCCCGCAAAAAAGGTCAAACTCAGCTACAAAGACCAACGTGAACTTGACCAGTTACCCGCAGAGATTGAAGCCTTAGAAACCGAGCAAACCGAGTTAAATGCAAAATTGGCTGACGGTTCATGGTTTGTACAGGATGCAGCGGCAGCAACTAAAGCCAGTGAGCGTTTGGCTGAAATTGACGAATTGCTTCTGGAAAAACTAGATCGCTGGACCGAGCTGGAAGCCTTGAGCCAAGGCAACTAATTTCCCTGATTGTGAGCTTCTGCATGTTCACTTGCAGAAGCTTGGTATTTTCCAAATGCGGGCACGCTTGTTACACTGCGTGCAGATTTCGCGCTTTCAGTATCATCAAAACCTATGAGCAAACATCATCAAAACTACACTCCCGGTGAATTTCAATGGTCTTTCCTGTTGCCTCAATATTGGGGAATCTGGATTGCCATTGTCTTGTTGATGCTGCTCGCCATTTTACCTTGGGCGGTACAATATCGACTTGCTCAATTTCTCGGGGCTGTGGCGTTTAAACGCTTAAAGTCACGCCGCAAAACCACGTTACGCAATCTGGAAGTCTGTTTTCCGGAATGGTCACCGCAACAGCGTGAAGCACAGGCCAAACAGGTTTTTGTGGATATGATGCTCGGCGTATTTGAAACCCTGAATGCCTGGTACACGCCGAAATGGTTTCAAGGACGCATCACGATTGAAGGCCTGCAACATCTGACGGATGCCCAGGCACAAGGCAAAGGCGTCCTGCTGTTAGGAACGCACAGTACCTTGCTTGATGCCGGAGGCTATCTTTGCAGGCAGTATTTTGATCCTGATGTTGTCTATCGCCCGCAGAACAACCCTCTGCTTGATATGCTGATTTACCGTTGCCGCGCGACCATCTACACACACCAGATTGACCATGATGATATGCGCGGCCTAATCCGCCATCTAAAAAACGGCCGTGCGATCTGGTACAGTCCCGACCAGGATTACGGCCTGAAACAAGGTGTCATGGCACCTTTTTTTGGTATTCCGGCTGCAACCGTTACGGCACATCGCCGTTTGCTGAAAATTTCCAAAGCCGTTGCAATTCCCCTGTATTTTTATCGTGAGGGTGATGTTCGCGATCCGCGTTATCGCATCCTGATCGAACCCGCAGTGGATCATCTGCCGAGTGAAGATGAAGTCGCGGATGCCACCCGGGTCAACCAGATCATTGAACGCCAGCTACGTATCGCACCCACACAATACATGTGGTTCCATCGCCGATTTAAAACACGGCCTGAAGGCTACGATAAAATTTATTAATCTTGAGAGCGCAATCCATGAAAGTGATGCAACTTCTTCCAGAACTGAATAGTGGTGGCGTGGAACGTGGCACGCTAGAAATTGCCCAAGCACTGGTCGCTCAAGGGCATGAGTCACTAGTGGTCTCGAATGGTGGACGTCTAGTCGCTCAACTCGAAGCTGAAGGCTCTACCCATTTAACCCTCGCAATTCATAAAAAGTCGCTGTCCAGCTTGTGGCAGATTGCACCACTACGTCGTCTCCTCCAACAGCATCAACCCGACATTGTGCATGTCCGTTCCCGCGTTCCGGCTTGGCTCACGCACTTCGCACTCAAGGGCATTCCAGTGGCACAACGCCCGCACCTGATCAGCACTGTGCATGGCTTTTATTCGGTTAACCGTTATAGTGCCATCATGACTCAGGCAGAAAAAGTCATTGCCGTCTCCGATAGCGTGGTGCGTTACATTCACGACAACTATCCGGCCTGTCCCAAAGAGCATATTGTTCGGATTTACCGTGGCATTGACCCGCAGGCCTTCCCACATGGCTATCAGCCTTCAGCCCAATGGTTGCAGCAAACATTCAAAGATTTCCCGCAACTGGAAAATAAATTCTTACTCTGTCTACCCGGGCGGATTACCCGTTTAAAAGGCCATGAAACCCTGATCCAACTGGTCAGCCAGCTCCAGCAGAACTATCCGAATTTACACGTGATTGTCGTTGGTGGCGCCGATCCGAAAAAAGCCGCCTATCTCGATGAACTTGAGGGCAAGATTCAACAACAGGAACTCCGGGACAAAATTACCTTTGTGGGGCATCGCTCGGACATTCGTGAATGGTTGGCATTCAGTGATGTAGTACTATCTTTATCCAGTCAGGCAGAAACCTTTGGCCGTACCACTCTAGAAGCCTTATCGGTTGGAACACCAGTAATTGGCTGGAACCGTGGTGGCGTGGCTGAAATCTTGTCACAGCTCTATCCGCAAGGGCTCATTGAGGTCGATGATCATGCAGCTCTATTGTCAGCGGTTAGACAACATATTGAACAGCCACAGGTAGTTGCTCCGGTCAGCCAGTTTAGTTTGCAGCAGATGTGTGATGAGACCTTAAAACTCTATCAACAAGTGATTCGGGGTAAATAAGTGATCCCCCTTTTATACGACAAGCTGAAAATGAGAAAAACTTAAAATCATAAACCCGAGTTCCGCTTCCTGCTGAACTCGGGTACATGAGGTTGTGCTTTCAGGTTTATTGTTATTATTCGCCTGCTGTCCTTGTCACCATCTAATCCTTGATTTTCATCCTTCAGCGTTGGCTTTCCTTAATGGGACTGTCCATTCCCGTTCCTTGTGCTGATGTCTTTAGATTAATCTGCTTTACCCCCTATGACCATGCGTCATCGGCTGCAATCCGTGTGAGCATTTTCGTACACTTTTAGATTAATTCTTCTCGGAATTTTCACTCTGATTTTTATAACCACGTGCAATCTCATCCGTCACAATTTTCTCTTCAGCTTCGGCTTTTTCAATCCCTTGCTGTATGGCTTGCTGTGCTTCATGCTCATCCGCAGGCGTTTGCGCTAAAGGCTGCTGAATACGCTCAAACTTACGTCCGCTCTGCAATACGGTATAAACCGGGAAATGATCCGAGCCAATCTGGGATAAACGACGCATATCAATCAAGGCAAAATCAGCACTATGAAAAATATGATCGAGTGACCAGCGAAATAACGGATAATTTGCATGAAAAGTATTAATAAAATGACGCCCCACCCGAGGATCCAGCAAACCACTCATCCGTTGAAATAAACGCGTCGTTCTAGACCAGGCCACATCATTTAGGTCTCCCATCACGATGCAGCTTTGCTGCAAATCTTTCACTTGATCCCCGACAATCAGTAATTCAGCATCACGCAGGGTTGATTCATTGGCTTCGGTTGGGCTGGGTGGCTTGGGATGCAAGCAATAGAGCTGTACAGGCTGACCTGAAGGCAACAACACGGTGGTATGAATCGAAGGGATGTCATCACTCAGAATAAATTTGACTTCGGTGTTTTGCAGTGGCAAGCGGCTATATAAATGCATGCCATATAAATTTTCCAGCGGTACCGCCACGCGAAAAGGGTAGTCTTGTTCAATCACCTGCAAAGCTTGCTGCCAGTCGGCATTAGATTCCAGCGTCAAAATGATATCCGGCTGGTAATCTCGAATATGGGCAATCAGTAAATCATACTGCGTATTCGGCATCAGTACATTCGACACCAGAAGAGAAATCTGCTGTTCAGGATTCAATTGCTGAGGTCGTACCTTTTTAACCTGTTTTTTCCAGAAAAAGGTATAAGGCAGCACCATTTTTAACTGATAAGCGATTGCGGCAATCAGTCCCGCCAGAATTAGTTCACGCTGCCAGTTCCAATCATGCGGCCAAAATAGCAGGAAGCACAAAACCCCTGTACCCAAAGTCAAAATCTGTAAACGTGGAAAATCTGCGCCTCGAATCCACCATTCATCACGAGGAATCAGCGACCAGAAACTCAGCCAAATGACCAAAATAGCCATGATTTCAATCCATAGCATGCATTTTTACCAGTTGTTATTCCTAAGTAGAAATGTCCTACCTTAAAACCAAATAGAAATGTCCTATACCGACATTTCCAAGTCAAGCACA
>NZ_JAQIHG010000020.1:40049-46139 GCF_035916735.1 Acinetobacter minutum | reverse complement strand
CCCCACTTGTTTTTAAGTGGGGACTAAATTAAGGCTTATAGGATGAATTCATAAGGTGTGTTCAGCGGACGCTTACATTTATACTATAAATATAATTTTTAATAAACGTATTTGTTTGTTTTTAAATAAAAAACCCGCGCTAAAGCGGGTTTGTATTTCAATTATTCGTCTTAGTGCTGCAACACTGAAATATCCGCAACGCTAGTAAACAAGCCACGGAGCTGTGCCAATAAACGCAGACGGTTGGCTTTCAGTTCAGCATCCTCTGCCATCACCATCACGCCATCAAAGAAAGCATCAATTGGTGCACGCAGGGCAGCCAATTTAGAAAGTGCTTCGGTATAGTCTTTGGCTGCCAATAATGGCTCAACCACAGGTGTGATTTTCGCAAGTTCAGCAAATAATGCTTTTTCAGCCTCTTCCACCAGATTGGCTTCAACCACCGCACCTTCAGGTGTGGCTTCTTTCGCTAGAATATTCGCTACACGTTTGTTGGCAGCAGCCAATGCAGCCGCTTCTGGCAAGTTGCGGAAGTGATTCACCGCATTCACACGTTTGTCAAAATCCAGTGGCGATTTTGGTGACAAGGCTTGAACGGCCTGAATCACATCTACTGCAACGCCCTGGTCTTCATACTTGGCACGGTAACGACCTTCAAGGAATGCCACTGCATCCGCTAAAGTCTTGTCGTGATCTTTCAGTACATCGCCATACGCCGCAAGCGCCAGTTTGATGAGTGCTTCAATCGAGACATCCAGATTGTTTTCAGTGACCAAACGCAAAATACCAATTGCAGAACGACGTAACGCAAACGGGTCTTTCGAACCGGTTGGTGCCTGACCAATACCGAAAATACCGGTTAAGGTATCGAGACGGTCGGCAAGCGCAATCGTTGTACCAGTTTTGGTCTTTGGTAAGACATCACCGGCGAATTTTGGCAAGTACTGTTCGCCCAAGGCTTCAGCCACTTCATCATTTTCGCCTTCAAGACGTGCGTAATAGGTGCCCGCGATGCCTTGCAATTCAGGGAATTCACCCACCAGTTCAGAGGTCAAGTCACACTTGGCCAACAGCGCAGCTTTTTCAGCATCTTCAACTTTTGCACCCGTAATTGGTGCTAAAGCCACAGCTAGTTTGGCAATACGTTCAGACTTGTTCCAAAGCGTACCTAGCTCTGCCTGGAAGACCATGTTGGCCAATTTTTCTGAACGCGAAGCCAATGGTTTTTTCTGGTCTTGCAGGAAGAAGAACTCGGCATCCGATAGACGTGGACGAACCACTTTCTCGTTACCTTCGATGATCTGCTGCGGATCTTTCGATTCGATATTGGATACGGTAATGAAGTAAGGCTGTAATTTGCCTTCTGCATTCACCAGACAGAAATACTTCTGGTTGTCCTGCATGCTGGTAATCAGTGCTTCTTGTGGCACAGCCAGGAATCGTTCCTCAAAGCTTGCGCGTAATGCGACAGGCCATTCAACCAGGCTGGTCACTTCATCACGCAGGTCATTTGGCACAATCGCCGTGGCATTTACTTCATCTGCAAGTGCTTTGACTTGACCATCAATGATCGCCTGACGTTCTTCAAAATTGGCAATCACATAGGCTTTGCGCAGGGCATCCAGATAAGCATCGGCATTAGCCAAAGTAATGGCTTCTGGCGCATGGAAACGGTGACCATAAGTCACATTTCCGGCTTTGTGGTCCTGAATCGTTGCATCAACGACTTGGTCATCTTTGAGCAACACGACCCATTTCACCGGACGTACAAACTCTGTACGGCTGGCGGCTGAACGCATGCGTTTGGCGATCGGCAGGTTATCCAATGCGTTTTGCAAGATTTGCGGTAGCAATTGATCGAGGCTTTGGCCTTTCACATCTTTCAGATAGCAGACTTTCTCGACTTTACCTGCCTGGAAAGTAGACACCTGATCGACTGTAATGCCTTGACCACGCATAAAGCCTTCAAGTGCTTTGGTCGGTTTGCCTTCGGCATCATAAGCGGCTTGTACGGCAGGGCCGTCGAAGCGTTTTTGCGTGTCAGCTTGTGCAGCATCGACATCGACAATTTTCAGGGCCAAGCGGCGGGGTGCTGCATAGGCTTCAATTGTCGCGAAGTTTAAGCCAGCATCTTTTAAGCCTTTTTCTGTTTCCGCTTTTAACGCATCACGTAAGGTTTTCAGGCTTTTTGGAGGCAGTTCTTCACAGCCAAGTTCGAATAAAACAGTATGTTTCGACATTATTTGCTCTCCACTGCTTTTTCTGCTTGGGCTGCTTCGCTTTCGGCTTGTGCTTTGAGTTGAGCCAGGACTTCATTACGCAAATGGGGTTCTGCCATTGGGAAACCGAGCTCAGCACGCGCTTGTACATAGCTTTGTGCAATGGCACGCGCCAGAGTACGTACACGCAAGATATAGCGCTGACGTTCAGTCACAGAAATCGCACCACGTGCATCGAGCAGGTTAAAGCTGTGCGAGGCTTTGATCACTTGCTCATAAGCCGGTAGTGGAAGTTTCGCTTCCATCAAACGGTTGGCTTCAGTTTCGTAGAAATCGAACAGTTCAAACAGCTTATCGACTGGTGCATATTCGAAGTTATAGGTCGATTGTTCCACTTCATTTTGATGGAACACATCGCCATAGGTCACGGTACCAAACTGGCCTTTAGTCCATACTAAGTCATATACGGAATCAACGCCTTGCAGGTACATGGCCAGACGTTCCAAACCGTAAGTGATCTCGCCGGTGACTGGATAACATTCCACACCACCGACTTGCTGGAAGTAGGTGAACTGAGTTACTTCCATACCATTGAGCCAGACTTCCCAGCCAAGACCCCATGCACCTAGCGTTGGGGATTCCCAGTTGTCTTCCACGAAACGGATGTCATGGGTGAGGGTATCAATGCCGATGGCTTTTAATGAATCTAGATAAAGCTGCTGGATATTGTCCGGGTTTGGCTTGAGCACGACCTGGAACTGGTAATAATGTTGTAGACGGTTTGGGTTCTCGCCATAACGGCCATCTTTTGGACGGCGTGAAGGCTGAACATAAGCGGCATTCCAGGTTTCAGGTCCCAATGCGCGCAAGAAAGTTGCTGTGTGGAACGTCCCTGCGCCCATTTCCATGTCGTAAGGTTGTAAAACGACGCAGCCTTGTTCGGCCCAGTAATTTTGTAAGGCAAGAATTAAGCCTTGAAATGTATCAATATGAGATATGGCGCGACTCATGGTGCATCCATTAAAAATGAGAAAAAATTGCTGCTAAGTATAGGGAATTTGCCGGGCAATGACAAAGTTTTCCTGCATGGATAGGAGCATTTACGAGGGTATTTTCTTCTCATCTGGACAGCTCTTTTTTATTGCCAGCTATAACAGCAAAGCTAATATTTTAAAGATGTAAAATAAATACACCTTATAAAGCCATCGCTTTATACTGAACCATAAATTGAGGTCAGCATAACGGGACAACATCAGCATGCGTACAGCAGACTGGGAGTGGTTACATCGGCTTAAGCCGGATTTTAAAATCTTGCCGCTTCGGGAGCGGTTGCTCTGTGCGCTGGGTGCTTTACTGGGATTGGCGATTTCGTCCCTGATCAGCTGGTATGCACTGGATGGTCTGAATGTCTGGTATATCGCCCCGATGGGTGCCTCTTCGGTTCTACTGTTTGCTGTACCGAGCAGTCCACTGGCACAGCCTTGGAATGTGCTGGTCGGCAATACCTTGGCGGGAATCCTCGGTGTCAGCTGTGCCTTATGGTTGCCGGATCTGACCGCTGCATTTAGTGTGGCAGTTGGCGTTGCGATTTTTTTAATGCTCAGTACGGATTCTTTGCATCCACCGAGTGGTGCTGTCGCAATTACCGCCGTTTTAGGTGGCGATGCGGTACATGCCTTGGGATATCACTTTGTTTTTTATCCCGTATTGCTCAATTCCGTATTGTTATTATTATTTGCTATCGGTTTTAACCGTTTACGTGGCAAACATTATCCGCATCCCGGGCAACTCAATCCGCGTTCTGCCGATCCTACACCGACCCAGAAAGTTACCATCCAGCCACAAGACATCCAGAATGTATTGGAACATCAAACCCAACTGCTCGACATTAGCGAATACGATTTACAAAACATCATCTTGCAGGCTCAGGAACAGGCCAATGCTCGTGCTGTGAGTGAATTTACCTGTCAGGACATTATGAGTAAAGACGTGATCCGGCTACATGCACAGGATGATATCCATCTGGCACTGGATAAATTTAAACAGGTTAATCTGATGAGTTTGCCGGTGGTGAATACAGAGAATCAGCTGGTCGGTACGTTGGCATTGTACGAAATCGTCGAGTGGTTCAAGCGGGCAGCAGATCCGCGGGCATCGTGGGAACATGAAGTGCAACAAATTATGAACCGGCAAGTCGTAACTGTTCAGCCTCAACAGTCGATTGATGATCTGGTGCCTTATTTTGTCGAAAGATCATTTAATTATATTGCCGTGGTGGAACAGCAGCATTTGGTGGGTATTGTGAGCCGTGCCGATATGATCGCAGCATTACAACAAGCGCTTCATCAGCAGCGCAATATGTAAAAAAAAAGCTACGGCTGCATTAGGGAAACAGCCGTAGCGACCAAAAAGTATATTGTGTTAGCGACGTTGGATTTCGCGGTCATCCTTGATGGTACGGATCACCGGCGGTTCTGCTTGCTCAGAAAAACTAAACGTATTTGCTTGTTTAGGGATTAATAGCCATAACACCAAATACACCAAAATGCCCGGAAACGCCGCACTCATAACAGAAACCAACACGAAGATCATCCGCAGTAAATTGGCATTCCAACCAAAGCGTTCCGCAATGCCTCCCATCACTCCGGCAATCATGGATTGACGATTTGAGCGATACAAACCGGAAGTAGCCATTGCGTTCTCCTAAAGAAAAAAATCCACTGTCTTAATCTTTTATTGGGCGCTGCAGCTATTTTTTAAAGGGGAGTCGGGGCAAGGAACCGTTAATTTATGTAATCCAATCATTGCTTAAAATAAGCGGGTGGTTGAATACACACTTTGTAGGCGATTTATTTCATATCTCTGAGCAATGAATACAAAAGCAAACGGAAGCAAAGCTTATAAAAAACTAGAATAGCAACAAGAGTTGACCTGAAGTCGAATAGCGGTTCAGGTGTGGTACGGGTAGCGTCCGGCGTGATAAGGATGGTGGTATGATGCGTATAAAGCGAAGTGTATTGACGCTAGGCTGTAGTCTTGGGTTGAGCCTGGCGCTGATCGCCTGTGATACCGGGCAACCACCCCATGAACAGTTGATGTCTAGTGAAGCTATTCATTCTGATGAAGAGAAAACCCCGCAAGCCACTCCTTCATCTGAAGGGCGCAAACTGTCAGATGTTGCCGGTCAGGCCAATTTGCCACGACAACGGATCTCAAATGATAGCGGTGCCATACGGCTCAGCGAATATGAACAGCAGTTTATTGGACGTTATCATACTAAAATGTCTTGTGAAGACAGTCTGACTGACTGTGAGCACGGGAATTCAGAATACATTCTTAATTTACTCCCGGATGGTACGGCACATCGCATGATTGTGCATTACGGCAAGGTGTATGCGGAAAATACCTCACAGCAGAGTAGCCGCTATAATCGTGCAGCCACTTGGACCGTCAACCGTGAACTGAATGAAGTGGTGGTTTATCCGAAAGATAGTTATCCGATTTTTTATCGGATTGAGAGTAACCAGCGGTTGGTAATGAATGTGGAAAAGATTCTGTCTGTCGCTGAAAATTCACCTGCTGTGCTTAATCCTCCACTTTTTGTGCCTTCACAAGATTATGTGTTACTGAAAGATCCGGTTGAGGCTGAGCACAAATAATTTCATGGCATTTGGAGCTGTAGTGTTGTTTTCTGCTTAAGCTAAGCCATTCGAAAGAATCAAGCTGGATTGAAAAAGGTACTGAATAATAGGCATAAAAAAACCTCTCAAATTGAGAGGTTTTTCTAGAATTTGGTGGGTCGTCCGCGACTCGAACGCGGGACCAACGGATTAAAAGTCCGCTGCTCTACCAACTGAGCTAACGACCCATC
>NZ_JAQIHG010000020.1:0-39934 GCF_035916735.1 Acinetobacter minutum | reverse complement strand
TGGTGGGTCGTCCGCGACTCGAACGCGGGACCAACGGATTAAAAGTCCGCTGCTCTACCAACTGAGCTAACGACCCATCTCGTTTTGATGAAGCGTATTCTAGCAAGATCTTCAGTTAACACAAGCAAAAATTCAAAAACTTTCACCTGACTGTTTATAAAAAATGCGATTTTTACAGGTTGAGCTAAAAAATAAGCGAAAAATGGGGGCGATGCCTCATGTTTTTCAAACGCTTGTCAAAATTACCCGTAACCAAATTGGAAGCGAGAGACATTTTATCGGAGAAATTTCATGATGTTTGAGATGTTCTCGATCATTGATTTCCTATTTTTTAAAATCTAAAGGGTTTAGTTTACGACATCAACCCAGAATCGCGCTCAGGAATGGAAGGCGCAGTGATTTAAAAGCGTTGACTGCTTAATTCTGGTGAGCGGCTTGAGTTCATGAATCCTGAGAAAGATTAGACATCAAAAATGAGACATAAAAAAACCTAGCCATCAAGACTAGGTTTTTTTAGATCTACAGCTTATTCAGTGGTAGGATTAGCTTTTTTCGGTGGACGGCCACGTGGACGGCGCGGGCGAACCGGTTTGTCCTTGTCAGCAGCCTCTGCAGATGCAGCATCGTCGCTCTGCTCAGGCACGGCTACTTCTGCTGCCACTTCTGTACTTTCTGTGTCCAGTGTCAGTTGTTCAGTGGCTACAGGTACTTGCTCTACAAGCGCTGCAACTTCAACTTCCGGTGATGTATCGAGTGCTGGTTCAGCCACTTGAGCCGTACTTACACTTTCCACCACAGGTGCCGTATTTTCCGGCTCTACTACAGCGACTTCTGCAGGGGCAGCAAGAGTTTCCTCTTTTGCCTCTTCAGGCTGTGCAGCCTGTTTGGCTTGCTCTAGTGCTTGCTCAGCGGCAAGCTTGGCTAAACGGCGACGCTCACGCGGGTCGTTGGCTACACGTGGAGCAGGCGCCTGCGGTGGTGTGAGTGGGAGTACCGGAGCCGGCTCAGCTTCTGCTACAGCCTTACTTGGTAACTCGACATCACGCGTGACCGGCTTTTTCTCCTGCTCAACAGTAGCAGGTTGTTGCACGAGGCTATTTGCATATTGCTCAGTGAACTTCATCAAGGCACGGTTGAAGGTTGGCACTAAACCAAACTGCTCAATCAAGACCTTGCAGTCTTCACCGTAGACATGACGAATCAAGCTACCGATCGTATATTGCGCCAGTAAAGGCACTTGAGACGGGTTGAGCTTCGGTGCTGACTGTTGTGCTGCACGTTGCCCCTCACGCTGTTGGCGACGACGCATACGCGGATCGTTGCTGGCACGTTTTGGCTGCTGTTGTACTGCTGAAGTGGACTTTTCTTCTACAACAACAGGTGTTTCAGCGACTTCTGCTTCAACCACAGCGGGTACAACAGGCTCACTGATTGCTTCAACTGCGCTTGCAGCTGTTTCAACCACACTGGCTTCGGTTGCTGCAGTTGCTGCTAAAGTGACGATTTCACTTTTGGCTTGATCCACATTCACCACCAGAGCTGTTGGTAGGAATTCATCACGTGGCACATCGACAAGATCAACTTTGACCTGTTGCTGATCAACCACGACCGGTGCCGGTGCTGCTGGTTGTTCATTTAAAACGCTCTGGTCGCGATGACGGTTTGGTCGTTGTGGGCGTTGCTGCTGGTTACGGTCGCGACGTGGAACAGGTGCATCGGCGTTTTGGCTTTCAGCTACAGGCTCTGGCTGCTGGCGTTTTTGCTGACGTTTCTGTTCACGGATTTCCTGGCGCGACAGTTGTACAACTTCTTCGTGAACCTGAGTCGAGGTTTCTACAGCATTGTCACGTGGTTCGCGATTCTTGTCGCGGTTACTGCGTTTCTTGTTATGGCGTGGTTGCTGTGGACGATCTTCTTTCTCAATCGGTTCACGCACTTCTTGTTTGGCGACAACAGGTGCATTCGACAGGTAGACATTGCTGCTAGCGGGTGCTGTAGCGACAGCGACTTCTGCAGTGTGGTTAACCTGCCCAAACTGGCCACGGCTTACTGCGCCATTATTGACCATCTGTTCAATCGCAGCGGCTGCATTGTTGGCAGTACGTGCTTGATCGACGGTATGAGCCTGTTTTTGTACAAACAGGTTCTCTAGCCATGCACACGGGCTGGCTGATTTTTCTGCGACTGGCGCAGCGACCATCGCAGGAGTGGCTGGTGCTTGGGTTTTCTTATCGCCGTTTCTTCTTGGTTGTGCAGCTTGAACTGGAGCAGCAGCGGCTTCTGTTTCTTCTAAATGCCATTCAGAAGATTCATAACCCAGTTCTTTTTCACTTGAACGTGTGGCTTCCGTACGTTCGTAGCTGGTCGGTGCAAAGCCTTCCGGATTATAGGAAATTTCGTAGTGTGGTGTTTCCAAGTGTGGGTGAGGTAATACGGTCACACGCACTTTGGAGGTTTGTTCCAGGTAGACCAAACTATGGCGTTTTTCATTCAGCAAGAAGGCTGCAATTTCAACCGGCACTTCAACCTGAACTTCACCGTGACGTTCACGCAGTGCGATTTCTTCCACTTTACGCATGATCGAAAGGGAAAGAGAACGCAAGTCACGCACCATACCGGTACCATGACAGCGTGGACAGACATAACCTGTGGCTTCTTCAAGCGATGGGCGTAGACGCTGACGGCTCATTTCCATCAAGCCAAAACGTGATAACTGGCCAAATTGGATACGTGCACGGTCGCTTTGTGTTGCTTCACGCAGTTTTGCTTCAACCATACGCTGGTTGCGGTCTTTGGTCATGTCGATAAAATCGATCACCACTAGACCACCAATATCACGTAAACGTAGCTGGCGAGCAATTTCTTCCGCTGCTTCTAGGTTGGTTGAAAGCGCAGTTTCTTCGACGTCATGACCACGGGTCGATTTGGCTGAGTTGATGTCGATCGAAACCAATGCTTCGGTTTGGTCGATGACAATTGAGCCACCCGATGGCAATTTGACTTCACGTTCGTAAGCGGTCTGGATTTGGCTTTCAATCCCGAAATGAGCAAAAAGAGGTTCATTCAGGGTATAGGTTTTTAGCTTGTCGAGCTGGCGTGGCATCACGGCTTTCACGAAGTTGTAGGCTTCGTTATAAGCTTGCTCAGAGTCAATCAGGATTTCAGCAACATCATCACGCAGATAGTCACGGATTGCACGGGTCACAACACCGGCCTCCTGATGCACCAGCATTGGTGATGGACCCGAGCTAGCTGTGTTCTGGATTTGCGCCCATAAGTCGAGCAAATGTTGCAAATCCAGTTGCAATTCTTCTTGTGAACGGCCAATACCGGCAGTACGCACGATCACGCTCATACCACGTGGTACGTTAAGAGATGCCAGCATTTCTTTCAGTTCTTCACGTACAGAACCTGAAATCTGACGGCTGATACCACCGCCTTTCGGGTTGTTTGGCATGAGAACCAGATAACGGCCAGCAAGTGAAATGAAGGTTGAAAGCGCAGCACCTTTGTTGCCACGTTCTTCTTTTTCCACTTGAACCAACAATTCAGTGCCTTCAGTGATCAATTCACGAATGTTTGAAGTTTGGCGTGGGTCGGCCTGGAAGTAAGAGCTGGCAATTTCACGCATGGACAAGAAGCCCTGGCGATTGGCACCATATTCAACAAACACCGCTTCTAAAGACGGTTCTACACGGGTCACATGACCTTTGTAGATGTTGGATTTCTTTTGTTCACGGGTGCGGTTTTCGAGGTCGAAATCGTAAAGACGATGACCGGTAATGAGGGCAACGCGTACTTCTTCAGCATGTGTCGCATTGATCAACATACGTTTCATGGGTGTAACACCTAATAGTGACCCACATCAACAAGTCGCGAGAGATTGCCCGGCGAACATCGAACATAACGGATCAATGCTCAGATCTCAAATAAACCGATTGTGGTCTGAGCGTTTGTGACCGGCCAAAGGCAACGGTTTTGATTCTCGTATTGATGCTGGCAATACGCTTTAATCTTTAAACGATTAAAGTCTCCCGGGTGATTCACTGGCAAACTAGCGGTGTACTGGATGGAGAGCTTTCACTGTCACATCGCTGGAAGATCCTTCTTTAGAGGTCTTGATACGGAATGATCATCGTATCGCTGCTTGAGAGGTGCAGTTCCAAATACATCAACGCTTTAGCCTGAATACGACCTCAGGGTGCGACTGGTCTGATGTGTATCAGTTAACGTTTAAAAAGCCAACACAGTGTTGGCAACATATTTTTTTCAGCAAACTGATCTCTGTGCAAAAGCACAATTAAACGCAACAGTTTGCTGTTTTGCCGATATAATAAGCCTTCGGCGTCGGCATAATCCTTTAGGACCTTTCCGCGCGAGTAGAAGCGTCAATCCATGTTCGGCTGCAATCTAAGACTGCTTGGAACCTCTTGGCTTCCACTGAACGGCGGTATCCGTGCGCTGACTATATCAAACCTTGCATCATCTGCCTATGGGCTAAGCTTATGTTTCTTGTGAAACGAATAGCCTAAATGATCAATTTTTAATCGAATTTCGTGTTTTTGGGATCGAAGTAACTGTATGAATTCTACACAACAATGGCAAAGTGTCACTTGGTTTGACGTGGATGAGCATCAAGCGGGACAGCGTATTGATAACTTTCTGTTTAGCCGTCTCAAAGGCGTACCGAAAAGCCGGATTTACCGTTTGATCCGTGAAGGCCAGGTACGGGTGAATAAAAAGCGCATTAAGGCAGAAACCAAACTGGCGATTGGCGACCAGATCCGTGTCGCACCGATCCGCTATGAGCCAAAAGATGAAACCGCGGCACCGGTGTCAGATAAAGTGGCACAAGGTTTGTTGTCGCGCGTGGTGTATGAAGATGAAGGCCTGATGGTGGTCAATAAACCTTCAGGCATTGCTGTGCATGGTGGTAGTGGTGTTGCTTACGGTCTGATTGAAGGTTTGCGTGCGGCAACCGGGAAAAAATACCTGGAGCTGATTCACCGTATTGACCGGGATACTTCCGGTCTGGTGATGATCAGCAAAAAACGCAGTACCTTGAAACATTTGCAAGATTTACTGCGTGAACACAAGATTAAAAAAACCTATGCCGCGATTGTGAAAGGTCAGGTGAGTCTGGATCAACAGTTGATTGATGCACCTTTGCACCGCTATGAGCTGGCCAATGGCGAGCGTCGTGTTCGCGTATCGAAAGAAGGTAAAGACAGCAAGACCCAGTGGAATGTGGCAGAGCGTTTTATGCATGCAACATTGGTTTATGCATCACCGCTTTCCGGTCGTACCCATCAAATCCGTGTGCATGGTTTAAGTATTGGTCATCCTTTGGTGGGTGATGATAAATACGGTCATCAGACTGAATATAAAGGTCCGGCACCACGTCGCTTATGTCTGCATGCGATGCGTCTGGAGATCCCGGGTTATGCGCCGATTGAAGCGCCTTTACCTGAAGATATGCAAAGTCTAGTCGCCCAACTGCGAGCACAATCGAAATGAGTCAGAATGTAGAATTGGTGGTGTTTGATTGGGATGGCACGTTGTTTGATTCGGTAGGTCAGATTGTGGCCAGTTTGCAATATGCAGCGCAGCAGTTTGAGCAACCGCTAACCGATGAGGCGGCAAAAAGCATTATCGGTTTGGGCTTGCCGGAAGTGATGCAGATTCTGTTCCCACAGGTGCCACACTTGCAGCAGGAGATTTTGCAGGTGTATGCCGATCACTATGTGGCCAACTCAAAATCCGATGCTTGGTTTGATGGAATCGCTGGATTACTCTATGGTCTGAAAGAGCAGGGGTTGAAACTGGCAGTGGCTACAGGCAAAAGCCGTAAGGGACTTGACCGTGTCCTGAGCCAGACCAACAGCCATGACCTGTTCGACATTACCCGTGCAGCGAGCGAAACCCGATCCAAACCGCATCCGCTGATGCTGCAAGAAATTTTACAGTACACCGGTCTGCACAGTGCCCAAGCCATTATGGTCGGGGATACTTCTTATGACCTCGAAATGGCTCAGGCGATTGACATGCCACGAATAGGGGTCAGTTATGGCGTGCATAGCCGGGAAGTATTGCAGCAATTCGCCCCGATTGCGATTGTGGATGATGTCCCGGCGTTACAGCAGCAGTTATTCCAATCCGTTGCCAGTCTGGCTTTGGCGGAATAAAGCGATTAAGCAATATCCCCTTGATGGAAAATCATCGTGAGTTATAAGCTTTTTAGGTGATCTGGCTAGTGCCGGATCATTTCTCTATTTCCCTTCAGTAAAATAGATCTGTGTCGTCTTTTGGTCTTAGGTGCTTTAAATTAAAGCCATTGACAGTAAATGATCTGTTATGGTCCAAATGTGAAATACTGGCTAAATGCTTCTGGTTGTTTGATTTTGAGTCAAAATGTGCCAGAGAATTTATAGGTATTAGCTATTGTAAAAAATAAAATAAGTATTGGCATTCAAGGCCGGTTTTTTTCATCCTTAATCAGTTTATATAGATACACGTTTCCCCACGATGGTCCGGTGCAGTACAGCTGTACAGGTGGATCCAATCTGTCAGATCTTTTCTTGATGCTCTAGTGTAATCATGTCGCCATCTGGAACGGTATACGCTCGTTTTTTGCAGTTTAAGGAAACATTGATGTCGAATTCTGCTGTTGTTGAGTCAGTTGCTCAAGCCCTACGGGATGCTGAATTATCACAAACTGCGATTGCTCCAATCCGCCCGCAATTGGGTGGTGAAGGCGCAGATGTGGATATTGCTTACGCGGTTCAGGAAATCAATACCCAGCGCGCGCTGGCTGAAGGCCGTCGCCTGGTGGGTCGCAAAATTGGTCTGACTTCTAAAGTGGTTCAGGCGCAATTGGGTGTGGATCAACCGGACTTTGGCATGTTGTTTGCCGACATGGCCTATGGCGATGGAGAAGCCATTCCTGCCGGTTTATTGATTCAACCGAAAGTTGAAGCTGAAATCGCCCTGGTGATCAAATCTGATCTGACCAAAGACAAACATACTTATGCCGACATTATCAGCGCGACCGATTATGCGTTGCCAGCGATTGAAGTCGTGGATAGCCGGATTGAGAACTGGAAAATCAGCTTGATCGATACCGTGGCTGATAATGCGTCAAGTGCTGCCTTTGTTTTAGGTTCACGTCCAGTAAAACTGGAAAATCTGGATCTGGTGAACTGCAAAATGGTCATGACCCGTGGTGAAGAAGTGGTTTCACAAGGTGTCGGAAAAGCATGCCTAGCCAATCCATTGAATGCAGCCATTTGGCTGGCAGATGAAATGGTACGCCGCGGCCGTCCATTGTTGGCGGGTGACATTATTTTGACTGGTGCGCTTGGCCCAATGGTGGTGGCGCAACCGGGTGACGAATTCAAAGTGGAAATTGAAGGCTTTGGTTCAGTGACAGCTGCTTTTGCTGCGGAATAAGTCTGAATTTTACCAGAACGCTTTTAAGAGAATTGTTCATGAAAAAGATTAAATGTGCATTGATCGGACCGGGTAACATCGGTACAGACTTGCTGTATAAATTGCAACGCAGCGAGTTTTTGGAACCGGTTTGGATGGTGGGGATTGACCCAACTTCAGAAGGTTTGGCGCGTGCAGCGAAAATGGGCCTAAAAACCACAGCGGAAGGTGTGGATGGTTTATTGCCACACGTAATTGCCGATGACATCAAGATTGCGTTTGATGCAACTTCTGCTTATGTACATGCGGAAAACAGCCGCAAGCTAAATGAACTTGGCGTACAAATGATTGACTTGACGCCTGCAGCGATTGGCCCTTTCTGTGTACCGCCTGTCAACCTTGAAGCATTGCTTGAAGCGGGTGATTTGCCAAACGTAAATATGGTGACATGTGGCGGTCAGGCAACCATTCCAATGGTCGCTGCGATTTCACGTGTACAACCAGTGAATTATGGTGAAATCATCGCGACCGTATCGACCAAATCAGTGGGTCCGGGTACGCGTAAAAACATCGATGAATTTACCCGTACCACTGCAGGCGCGATCGAGAAAGTGGGTGGCGCTAAACAGGGTAAAGCCATCATCATCATTAACCCGGCTGAGCCACCATTGATCATGCGTGACACCGTGCACTGTCTGGTAGAAGGTGAGCCGGATCAGGCTGCGATCATTGCATCAGTCGACGCCATGATCAAAGAAGTACAGAAATATGTACCGGGTTACAAACTGGTGAATGGCCCAGTCTTTGATGGCAACCGTGTGTCGATCTTCCTTGAAGTGGAAGGTTTGGGTGACTTCCTGCCGAAATATGCCGGTAACCTGGACATCATGACTGCAGCCGCTGCACGTACCGCAGAAATGTTTGCAGAACGTTTACTCGAAACCGCTGAAGCTTAAAAGGAATACCACATGTCTAAGATTATTATTAATGATATGACCTTGCGTGATGGTATGCATCCAATGCGCCATCAAACCACACCAGAGCAAATGGTTGCGATTGCAACTGCCCTGGATGATGCCGGTGTTCCTTTAATTGAAGTCACCCATGGCGATGGTCTTGGCGGCAACTCAGTGAACTATGGTTTCGCTGCTGCTACCGATGAAGAATACCTGAAAGCCGTGATTCCAAACCTGAAACAGGCCAAAGTCTCTGCACTGTTATTGCCGGGTATCGGTACCGTTGACCATCTGAAAATGGCACATGATGTGGGTGTAGCGACGATTCGTGTTGCAACCCATTCAACTGAAGCGGACGTATCTGAACAGCACATTACCGCTGCACGTAAACTCGGTATGGATACCGTGGGCTTCCTGATGATGGCGCACATGGCTTCTCCAGAGAAACTACTCGAAGAAGCACAAAAAATGGTGTCTTACGGTGCAAACTGTATCTATGTGACGGATTCGGCAGGTTACATGTTGCCGCAAGATGTGACGGATCGTGTTGGTATCTTACGTGCAAACTTGCCTGCTGAAGTGGAAATCGGTTTCCATGGTCACCATAACTTAGGTATGGGCGTTGCCAACTCTGTTTCTGCAGTGACTGCAGGTGCTACACGTGTCGATTTGGCTTCTGCCGGTTTGGGTGCAGGTGCAGGCAATACGCCGCTTGAATTGTTCGTTGCGGTTGCCAATCGTATGCAGATTGAAACCGGTGTGGATTTATTCAAGGTTCAGGACGTGGCTGAAGACCTGATCATCCCAATGATGACGCATCAGATTCGTGCCGACCGTGATGCAGCGACATTAGGTTATGCGGGTGTGTATTCTTCATTCCTGTTATTCGCTAAACGTGCTGAAGCTAAATATGGCGTATCGGCACGTGAGATCCTGATGGAATTGGGCCGCCGTGGTACGGTTGGTGGTCAGGAAGACATGATTGAAGATTTGGCATTGACCATGGCAAAAGCTAAAGAATTGCAAGCCTAATCTAAGTGCAAACAATCTGATAAAAAGCACTCCTGAAAAGGGGTGCTTTTTTCTTTGAATTACGATTTTTTCATTTAAATTTAGTGACTTAATTAGTAGTTTTTTTTTATAACGAAGCTAAGTTCTGGCTATTAAAGCTTTAAATCTGATTTAAACTTAAAAACACTTAATGGAAGTCATAAAATGTGAAAACTATAGTGATTTTTTATAAAAATTAAGATTAAACAGTGCGTTGTAAATATTTTTTTAAAAAAAATAAAAAATTGTTATTGTTAAAAACACTTAGAAAATTCCTATAAAAAGAAAATCAGAGTTTCTCACTGGGGAATTGGCCAAATCTTCAGACTGTGGTCGGATTTTTTCAAGGACTTGAGTTGCGCATCATGTCGTCCTGTATTGTTTCAATCATTAGGGAATTTAGCGATGCGTCGTCACTCATTATGGATAGCAATGGTTTGCACTTCAGCCACGTTGGCAACAGCGGCTCATGCAGACTTCGTGAAAGACAGCAATGTGCAGTTAAAATTTAAGAATTTTTATTTAGACCGTCAATATGATGATGCGCCACAAAATAACTGGGGAAGCTGGTCACAAGCAGTAACATTGGATGCTAAATCGGGTTACGCAGAGATTGGTGATACGGGTATTCAGGTGGGTGCAGATCTTTTGGTTCAGCACGCTTTTAAACTGAATGGTCGCGATAAGAATCCAGACTGGGTCTTACCGCATGATGGTAAAGAATCAAAAGATAACTTTGGTAAGGTTGGTGCGACACTAAAGGCTAAAGTATCACAAACTGAATTAAAAGTCGGTGAATTACTACCCGTATCGCCAGTATTGGTGTTTGACCCATCACGTCAACTGCTTACTACTTATAGTGGTGCATGGCTTGAATCTAAAGAGATCAAAGATACCAAGCTGACTTTGGCGTATATTGATAAGATCAATAACCGCTATGACAATCAGTTCCGTGACTTAACCTTGTTTGCACCTGCTAAGGGCAAAAAGTATTATGATAATGGTGAAGCTTCTGATGGAATGTGGATTGCTGGGATTGATCACCAATTCACGCCAGAAATTGGTGGCAGCTACTGGTATGCAGATGTCAAAGACATCTATCAGCAGCATTATGTGGGTGCAAGCTACAAAACTAAGCTAGGTGAAAAAGCCAAGTTAGACAGCCATATCCGTTACTTTGATAACTCTGAGTCAGGTGACAAGCTGTATGGTGATATTGATAATCAGGCGTTGTCTGTAGGTGCTAAAGTCAATTATGGGGCGCATACATTTGGTGTGGGCTATCAACAAATGTTTGGTGACACAGCATTCCCTACAATTGGTGGATGGGTGCCACAGCCATATTTAGTGAACTGGTCTGTAGCCACCTTTACTAATGCCAAAGAAAAATCATGGAACGTATCTTATGGTTATGATTTTGCTAGACTTGGTTTGAAAGGTTTAAATGCAACAGCAATTTATTTTGAAGGAACTGATGCGGAAATTGCTGGTAAGAAGCAAGATGAAAATGAATTAAACCTCATCGTGAATTACACAGTACCAGAAGGTAAATTGAAAGGCTTAGGTTTCCAAGGTATGTATATTGATACCAACTACGACTGGAAATCAGATTTGAAAGAATATCGTGTAGCGACTACCTATACTTATAAATTCTAAGCCTATGTGTTGTGAAAAGAGCGGTCTTGATGACCGCTCTTTTTATATCTACGATAGTTTTGTCACTCAATGGCTGTTTATAATGATGTTTGATAAAAAATTATTTAAAAACAACTGTTTGTATTATCGTTTTTTTATTTAAAATCATCGTAATTTTGTATCAGTTTGCGGCTCCTGAACGGTTAATATGAGCAAGCATAAAAGTCGATTTATTCAATATTGGCCGGATACAAGCCCCGATTTTGCTGGGCTTTGAAGGCAGCATACGCTGTACGAGGAGCAAGTATGAGCACAGTTCAGATCCCTGACTATACAACGGATTCTTTTTTTGGTTTGGAAGACAAATGGCTTGAAACTGCAGAAGGCGAATTGACCCATTACCATGAAATTGGTGAAGGTACTCCAATTCTATTCTTGCATGGTTCAGGTACAGGTGTATCTGCAGCGGCAAACTGGTGGCTCAACCTGCCACAAATTGGTGAGCAGGCACGTTGTATCGCGATTGATTCGATTGGTTATGGCCAGACTGTGGTTGCTCCAGGCACACAATATGGTATTCGTGCCTGGGTAGACCATGCGATCCGTGTATTGGATGCTTTGAACATCGAAAAAACCTGGTTAGTGGGTAACTCACTCGGTGGTTGGTTGGCATTCCAGTTGGCCTTGGATTATCCAGAGCGTGTTTTAGGGATTGTTTCCATGGGTACAGGTGGTGCCAAGCAAACTGCGGCATTGAAAGCCCATGCGAATCCAGAATTGACCGTTGAAGGCATCAAGAAAACGCTTTCGATGTTTGTAGTCAACAAAGATTTGGTGACTGATGAATTGGTCAAAGTGCGTTTTGAAGCGGCAAAAAATGACTATGCATCTGATCGCTTGATGGAAGTGGTGGGTGCGCGTGACCGTGACCGTTTTGAGTTCCCGTTAGACTTTGAGAAAATGAAAGACATCACTGTACCTGTGTTATTGATTCATGGTGTACAGGATGTGGTGATTCCAGTATCGCGTACTTGGGATATCTTGAATACGGTTCCACATGCGGATGCGCACATCTTTAGCCAATGTGGTCACTGGTCGCAGGTTGAAAAAGCAGACGAATTTAACACCGTGATTAAAGAGTATTTAAAAGCGCGTGGCGTTGCTTAAACACGTGTTTTAAGACTTAAAAGGATGGCTTCGGTCATCCTTTTTTTATATAGATCATTCCGGACGAACGAATGCCGGATAGGCTGTAGTGAGCTCTTTGGATTTATCCAGAAAATGATGATGTGACCTAGGATGCTCAACCAGATTCAGCGCATAAAAATATCAATCTGGCCTTATTAGACTTAAGTTGTAGATCTGCGGGATTTATGTGCAAATTTTGCATCATTTCATCAAATTGAAAATTTCTTCATTTTGAAGAGCAGAGGATGATGGCTCAATTGAGCAATAACCTTGCAAAAAGTAGGGGATTAAACTCAAGAAAAACCCACCATTATTTTTTTGCTAAATAATGGTGGGCCATCGCTAGGAAAGGAATAGCACAAAGTAGCATTTACTCTGCGCGATTAATGTCCAAATAAAATACTTTGGTCAGCAGTTCCATAAATTTTTGTACCGCAACAGAATTGCTGTTCTTGCGATAGCTGACATACAGGTCGAGGAACGGCAGTTCAACATCTAGGGGACGGATGACCGTATTGTTCATGGTGAGCGGTGCAATATAACCTGGCAAAATGGTGCAGCCGAGACCGATCCCGATTGAATTGATATTGAACAGGATATTATCCGCTTTTTGCACGATATTGAATTCAATGCCATTATTTTTGGCAAAGTCTAAAATCGCATGATGCAGGGTGTGTGACTGTTCCGCTGCCGGAATAATAAAATCGATGCCATTTAAGGCTTTCACCGGAATACGCTCATACTTTGCCAAGGGATGATCTTTTGGCAAAATAAAAATCAGTGGTTCGCGTAATACAAACTGGCTTTCGATTTCTTCATTGTGAAAGTTGTGCCGGGTAAAGGTAATATCCAGCTCGCCTTTCTTCAGGGCACGCATTTGTTCGGAATTGTTCATACTGAGCAATTCGATTTTTAAATCCGAATTCTGTACTCGCAGATTGGGTAAAACATACGGAAAAATCTTCATCTCCGCCACAGGCACAAAGCCAATACGTAACAACTGTTCTTTGGCTTTAGAAACTTGGCGTGCCATGGCAACGGCTTTATCTGCCTGAGCCAGCGTTAGACGAGCTTGCTCTAAAAAAACCGCGCCTTCTTCCGTGAGTTCCACTTTGCGTTTGGTGCGATGCAGTAGCTTGACGCCCACATCCTCTTCGAGATCCTTAATCTGCTGGCTCAGCGAAGGTTGTGCAGTGTAAAGTTTCAATGCGGCCTTGCTGAAATTTAATTCTTCAGCGACCGTAATAAAGTAGCGCAGGTGGCGTAATTCCATAAGACTAATCCAAAAAATGTCTTACTATCATTTAGAGGGAGTATAATCTATAAACAACTATCGCGTGAAGATTATTCTGTCATTTAGAAAATAAATGAATCAATGTGAAGAGAGAGTGATTAAATATAGCCTTGTATGCTTAAAATAATTCATAAAAGATATTAATTAAAACAAAATAAATATTTCCCTAAAATCCGTGAAAAAATCATCATCCTGCTCAAGTTGAGTCACTTTACTTTGTGCTGTCTTAACGGTCACAGGAGAGCTTTTCATGAGTGGAAAAATTGATGTACGTGAAATCGATGCACTCGTCGATGCACAACATGGTCGCATTTCACCATCTATTTATACAGATCCAGATATCTACGA
This sequence comes from Acinetobacter minutum, assembly GCF_035916735.1. NCBI lineage: Bacteria > Pseudomonadati > Pseudomonadota > Gammaproteobacteria > Moraxellales > Moraxellaceae > Acinetobacter > Acinetobacter minutum. The sequence continues at coordinate 26,035 of NZ_JAQIHG010000020.1, read as the reverse complement.
ATTAGAACTAGAACGTGTTTTTGGCCGTACCTGGTTGTTCCTTTGTCATGAAAGCCAAATTCCAAAGGCTGGTGACTTTTTCAATACCTATATGGGTGAAGACCCGATTATTGTAGCACGTCAAAAAGATGGTTCAGTTAAAGCATTTTTGAACCAGTGCCGTCACCGTTCTATGCGTGTGAGCTACGCTGACTGCGGTAATACCCGTGCCTTTACTTGTCCATACCACGGTTGGTCTTATGGTATCGACGGTTCACTCAAAGACATCCCGTTAGAAAATGTTGCCTTCCCTCAAGGTGCATGCAAAGAGCAATGGGGTCTAGTAGAAGTTAACCGTGTTGAAAACTATAAAGGTTTGATCTTTGGTTGTTGGGCAGAAGATACCCCTGATTTACGCACCTATATGGGTGATATCGCTTGGTATCTGGATGCATTGATTGACCGTCGTGAAGGTGGTTCAGAAGTCATTGGCGGGATCCATAAATGGGAAATCAACTGTAACTGGAAATTCGCAGCAGAACAGTTTGCCTCAGACCAATACCATGCACCGTATTCACATGCTTCTGCAGTACAAGTGTTAGGTGGTAAACCGGGTGATGATTCATCAAAAGCACTGGGTGCAGCGCAAACTGCGCGTCCAGTTTGGGAAACCGTGAAAAACTGTGTGCAATATGGTCAACGTGGACATGGTTCAGGTTTCTTCTTGACCGAGAAGCCAGATGCTAACTTCTGGGTAGATGGTCAGGTTGCTGATTATTTCCGTGAGACGTATGAAGAAGCCAAAGAACGTTTGGGCGATATTCGCGCTTTACGTTTAGCGGGTCATAACACCATGTTCCCAACTTTATCTTGGCTCAATGGGATGACCACCATGCGTGTTTGGCATCCACGTGGTCCAGATAAAACTGAAGTTTGGGCATTCTGTATTACCGACAAAGCTGCACCACAGCACATTAAAGAAGCGATGGAGCTGAATGCTTGCCGCGCATTTGGTCCTGCAGGTTTTGCTGAAGCAGATGATGGCGAAAACTGGATTGAAATTCAGAAAGTTCTTCGTGGTTACAAAGCACGTAATAGCAAACTCATTATGGAAATGGGTATGGGCAATGAAAAGCTACGCGATGACGTGCCGGGTATTACCAACCATATTTTCTCAGAGACTGCAGCACGTAGTTTGTACAACCACTGGGCAAACTTGTTGATGCATGAAAAATGGGAAGATGTAGAAAAAGCGACAGCAGCCTATGAGCAAGAGCTTTTAGAGAAAGGTCGTTCAGCTGACGCTATGGCAGATGAGAAGGAGATTGCGAAATGAATCATGTCGTTGATGCAGTAAAACCACAACCAGCATGGCGTTCTATTAGCTTGGAACTCCACCATGACATTAGCCAGTTCTTATATGCTGAAGCACAACTGTTAGATGACTGGAAATTCCGTGACTGGCTCGATATTTTGGGTGAAGAGATGCTCTACACCCTTAAAACGGTGACCAATGCACAGACGCGTGACCGTCGTAAGAGTATCGCGCCTCCTTCAACCTGGATCTTCCACGATACGAAAGCGGTATTAGAGCGCCGTATTGCGAAGGTCGAAACCGGGATGTCATGGTCGGAAGAGCCTCCGTCACGTACCCGTCATCTGATTACCAATATTCGTGTCGAGCCAACAGAGCAGGCAGATGAATATGTAGTCCATAGCAACTACATGCTTTATCGCTCGCAAAAAGAAAAAGACGTATTGATTTATGTGGGGAAACGGGTTGATTTGATCCGTAAAAATGACGAGAGCCGTCTAGGTTGGACGATTGCCAAACGTGACATCACGCTCGATCAGGCAACTTTAACTTCCCACAACATTACGGTGTTTTTCTAATGCAAAAGATTTTTGTTTGCCAAGTTGACGAATTAGACGAAGGCGAAGCATTAAAAGTGGATTGCGGCGTAAACGGTATCGAAGCGCTTGCTGTATTTAATAATGGCGGTGAATTCTTCGCAATGAATGATAAGTGCAGCCATGGTAATGCATCGATGTCTGAAGGCTATCTTGAAGAAGATGGCACCGTTGAATGTCCATTACATGCTGCCCGTTTCTGTCTAAAAACTGGTCAAGCATTATGTTTACCAGCAACGGATCCAATTCAAACATTCCCTGTAGTGGTTGAAGATGGTGCGTTGTACGTCGAGATGGCAGGAGCGTAATCATGGGTTGGCTAGAAGGCGAAGTTGCCCTGATTACCGGTGGTGGTTCAGGTCTCGGTTGGGCTTTGGTGGAGCGCTTTCTTGAAGAAGGCGCACATGTGGGCGTGTTACAGCGCTCACAGTCAAAAGTCGATGCTCTGAAAGAACGTTTTGGTGATCGAATTGTGGCTGTCGCTGGTGATGTTGCCAACTATGCAGACAACGTCCGTGCCGTTCAGGCGACTGTGGAGCGTTTCGGGAAACTGGATTGCTTCATCGGCAATGCCGGGATCTGGGATCACTATGCCGATATCGTCAACACTTCGGGTGAGCAATTGGATAAAGCCTTTGATGAAATCATGGGCATTAATACTAAGGCGCTCATCCTGGGTGCAAAGGCGGCTTTGGATGCATTGATAGCTTCTGAAGGTTCTATCATATTTACTTTGTCTAATTCCGCGCTGTACTCAGCCGGTGGAGGCCCCGTATATACAGCATCCAAGCATGCGGGTGTCGGGATTATGAAAGAACTGGCCTATGAACTTGCACCTAAAGTACGAGTGAACGCGGTTGCCCCATCGGGTATGAATGTGAACATCAAAGGCGCTGCGTCCTTGGGTCAGGAAAATCTTGGCCTGTTGGATGCGCGTGATCCTGAAAAGATCGCACGCGGTATGCCGCTGAACTTCTTACCCGAACCTGAAGAAATGACTGGTTCCTATGTGTTACTGGCTTCTCGCCAAAATAACCGTCCTTTGACTGGTGTTCTGATTAATGCGGAATGTGGTCTGGGTATTCGAGGCCTACGTCAGCCTCGTGCCGGTTTCTTTGACGAGTAAGCAACGCCTTTAACATTGAAAGGACTATCCTCGGCAGCCTTTGGGCTGCCTTCCGTTTAGGAGTCACCTATGGCCGTTAAACTTATTTGTGCATCGCACAGCCCTCTGATGGAATTTGCCTCACCGCAAGATTCTGCCCAAGAACAAAAAGTGCGTGAAGCTTTCAAAAAATTGTCTGCAGAAGTCAAAGCATTTGATCCGACACTGATCATTACCTTTGGTCCAGACCATTTCAATGGTTTCTTCTACGACCTGATGCCAAGTTTCTGCGTGGGCATTCGTGCGACTGCGGCAGGGGACTGGGATTATGGTCCGGGCGAATTGAATGTGCCGGAACAAACTGCTTTGGCAATGGTTCGTCGTGTACTGGATGAAGGTGTGGATACTGCCTATTCTTACCGCATGCAGGCCGACCATGGCGTGACTCAACCTTTGCACTTCTTGTGTGATGGTCAATTGGATCGTTATCCAACCATTCCAGTGTTCATCAATGGTGCCGCTGCGCCAATGCCAACCACCAAGCGTACCATCGCATTAGGTCGTGCCGTCGGTCAGTTCATCAAGTCACTGAACCTGGAAAACGAGCGCGTTCTGGTATTGGGTACCGGCGGTTTATCACATGATCCACCAACGCCACAAATGGGTTCAGTACCGCCGGAAGTGGAAGAATTCCTGATCTGTGGTCGTAACCCAACCCCTGAAGCACGTACTGCACGTCAGGCCAAAGTGATTGCGGTCGGTCAAAAGCTGGCAGCGGGTGATACATCAGTGTCTGTACCGTTGAATCCAGAGTGGGATATCGCATTGCTGGAAAAATTCAAGAATGCCGACTTTGCGGCACTTGAAGCCATGACCGAAGCTGAAATCCGTCGTGATGGCGGTCGTGGTGGCCAGGAAGTTCGTGCCTGGATGGCAGCATTTGCCGCACTCGATGAGCTTGGGGCTTACGAAATGACGACCCATTGCTACGAAGCGATCAGTGAATGGATCGCGGGCTTTGGTATCGTTTCTGCTGAACTGAAGTAATAAGGATTTAAGCAAATGAGCGTTTCAACCATCGTAATCGTTGGTGCTGGTCAAGCTGGTGCAAGTGCGATTCTAGAGCTTCGCGCTAACAAATACGAAGGTAAAATCATTTTGGTAGGTGATGAAAATCACCTGCCATATGAACGTCCACCTTTGTCAAAAGACGTGATTTTAAAACCTTCCGAGACCAAGATCGAAATTTTATCTGCAGAGAAATTGGCGGATCTTGGCGTTGAGGTCATCACAGGTAATGGCGTTGAGCAAATCAACGCAGAACAACACAACATCGTGCTGAAAGATGGCACGGTTGTGGCCTATGACAAATTATTGCTGGCGACAGGTGGTGCGGCGCGCCGTTTACCAGAACTTGATGCTTTGGGTAAACACGTTTATACCTTGCGCAATTTGGAAGATTCTCAAGCCCTCGTTCCGGTGTTACAACCGGGCAAACGCATCATCCTCGTGGGTGGTGGCGTGATCGGCTTGGAGCTGGCATCTAGTGCACGTTATAAAGAGTGCCAGGTTACTGTTCTGGAACAGGGCCCGATGGTGATGGGTCGCAGTTCACCAAGTATCTTGAGTGAATTCCTGTTGGCACAGCACCGTGCACGTGGCATCGACGTTCGTTTGTCAACCAAATTGCAAAAAGCAGAACTGCGCGGTGAAGAAGTGGTGATCACTTTGGACAGCGGTGAAGCGCTGGTAGCGGATGCGGTGATTTATGGCATCGGCATTGTGCCAAACGCTCAGCTTGCCGTTGCAGCCGGTCTTGATGTGGATTGTGCAGTGAAAGTGAATGAAAACTGCCAGACTTCAAATCCGGACATTTATGCGGCGGGTGATGTGGCAACTCAGTTACGTGAAGATGGTCAATACCGTCGTATCGAAACTTGGGAAAATGCCAACAATCAGGCAGGTGTGTTTGCACGTCATGTAATGGGTGTTGAACAGCCAAAAGCTAATCCAGCTTGGTTCTGGACCGATCAACTTGACATCAACTTCCAGTTTGTTGGCGATATGGCAGCAGCAGAATGGCACGTTCGTGGTGAGATGGATGTTGCACAGGGTTCTGCTGCTTCATTTGTATTGTTCGGTGTGACCGATGGCGTGATTGTTGCCGGTATTACCGTAAATTCTGCTAAAGACATGCGTCATTTGAAAAAAATGGTTGCCAAGGCAGCAGCATTTGAAGTGGAAAAGCATTTGGATTTAGGTTTGGATTTGCGTAAAGCCGCTTAAACTGCTTCAATCTATTCCTGAACAGACCTATAGCCTCGCGTTATAGGTCTGTTTTTTATTCGGTCTCGTTTTCCATAGTATTTTTATGCAATCAACTTCTCCTTCCGTGCTGTTTACCTCTTCTATTTATGCCTTGTTAGTATTGATCTGGGCGACCACTCCCTTGGCGATTGTCTGGAGTGTGGCGGAAGTGCATGCTATGTGGGTGCTGATCATCCGTTATTTCGGTGCCTCTTTATTGGCTTTGCTAATCCTGAAGCTGCTGCGTGAGCCTTTGCCGTTTGACCGGATTTCCCTGAAAAGTTATCTGGCGGGCAGCCTGAACCTGATTGGTGCCCAGTTATTTATTTATCTGGCCGCCAGTTATTTGACTTCGGGCTTGATGGCATTGATGTTCGGCTTTTCACCGCTAGTGGCCGGACTGATGGGACATTTGATATTGAAAACCCAAAAGCTGGTGGCGCTGCAATGGTTGGGCATGCTGGTGGCGGTGTCCGGGCTGAGTTTTGTCTTTGCCGATTCGGCGGACAGTCGGGTTAATCCGCTGGGAATTGTGCTGATGCTGATCAGCATGGTGTCGTATATCAGCTCGATTTTCTGGGTGAAACAGATCAATGCGCCATTAAGCCCGATGATGCAATCGACCGGTTCATTGATGGTTTCGGCACTCGGTTCCTGCCTGCTGATCCCGTTTGTCTATCAGCACTTGCCAACTGAAATGCCGGGCATGAAAACCCTCATCGGTTTTCTGTTTACCATGGTCATGTCGTCGATTGTGGCCATGCTGTGCTATTTCTGGCTGATCAAACGTCTCAATGCATCCACGGTATCCCTGAGCAACGTGATGACCCCTCTGATTGCACTGGTACTTGGCGCGCTGTTAAACCAGGAAAAAATCACCTCAGGTGCCTTTATCGGCATTAGTATCGTTATGCTCGGCATCGTGATGTATTTCTGGAAGGACTGGAAACGACAATATTTTAACCGCTGCTGATTTGATCTTTGCAGGAAGTATGGATCGGAGCAGCTCATCCAAGAGCGAATTTTTTGTAAAAATTGCCTTCAGATGCTTTAAAATTCAGCAGCCGAGCGCATATTGAATTCAGCAATCCTGCTTTATCAATACGCTTGCTGATTGAGGAGAAACTGAGAGATGGCAAAACGTCAGTCCGTTGGGCCGCAACCGCTTCCGAATTTTGTCGCAAAACACATGCATGAAGTCCAGCGCAGTCAGGTCTTTGTGGATCGCAAGAAAAACCTGAAACGTGGTTATGAGAAACATAAAAAAGGGCGAGATTCCATGGAAGATCGCCCTTTTTTATGCGCCGTCATTTCATCTTGCTAAGGTTTAGGCATTGACCAGACGTGAGGTCTTCACCATGTCACCCAAGCCATGGGTTTTAAAGTAATACTCAATCCAGCTCTTCACAATCAGTGGATTATTCATCGTTAAGGCATGGTCTAGCAGTTGTTTGGCATCACTCATCGGGACATGGCAGATGGCTTTACGCACCCGCAGAATGTTGCTCGAACTCATTGATAGGGTATTGAAACCCATCGCCATCAATAAAACTGCTGACAATGGATCACCGGCCATTTCCCCACAGATACTGATTGGTTTTTGATACTTGTGACATTCGCCGACCAGACGTTGCAAGGCACGTAATACCGACGGATGGAAATGCGAGTAGACGTTGGCCACACGCGGATTGTTACGGTCTACCGCGAGTAAATATTGTGTCAGGTCATTGGAACCGACCGAGAAGAAATCTACCAGTTGGGCAAATTCATCAATCTGCAGCAAGACGCTCGGAACTTCAACCATGATGCCGAGTTTCGGTTTATTAATCTTGACCTGTTCTTCTTCCTGTACCGCATGCCAGTCTCGATCCAGCAAATACAGTACTTCTTCAACTTCACTGACACTAGTCACCATCGGCAACAAAATATGCAGATTGTTCAGGCCAATACTGGCTTTTAGCATGGCACGAATCTGTGAGGAAAAAATTTCCGGATGATCTAGGGTAAAGCGTAGACCACGCCAGCCCAAGGCCGAGTTTTCTTCCTCAATCGAGAAGTAGGGCAAATCTTTATCCGCGCCAATGTCCAAGGTACGCATCACCACCGGTTTATTGGCAAAGTGACTGAGCTGCTGCCGATAGATGGCACGTTGTTCTTCTTCACCCGGAAAGCGATCGCGCAGCATGAACGGAATTTCTGAGCGATACAACCCGACGCCTTTGGCCCCGCGCTGTACGCCACGCACCACATCAATCATCAAGCCAGTATTAACGTACAGTTGTACCGCTACACCATCCGGCGTGATCGCATCTTTACTTTCGTATTGTTTCAGATCTTTGGCGATCTGTTCTTCTTCTTTTTGGATCTCTTTATATCGCTGACGCAAACGCCGTGGTGGATTGACAAATACACGCCCCTGATAGGCATCGACAATCATTTCCGCATCATCCAGGGTGTTCACAGGAAGTTCCGTTACACCCACTACGGTTGGAATCCCCAAGGCACGTGCCACAATGACCATATGCGAGTTGGCTGCCCCTTCTGAGGTTACAATCGCGGCAATTTTATCCACTGGTAATTCGACCAGCGCAGCAGTACTGATTTCATCACCAATCAGGATACTGTCCACACTGAGTTCGCGATGGCTGGCATCGGCTTCTTGTAAATAGGCCAGAATGCGACGTCCCAGATCTTTTAAATCCGAGACCCGTTCACGCAGATAGTCATCTTCCATTTGCGCAAACAGAGCAATATGTTTGTCGATGACGCGGCGCACCGCACCTTGTGCCCAGTTGCCTGCACGAATCAGTTCTTTGATTTCACATGGTAGTGCATTTTCATCCAGCATGCGCAAGAACACGCTGAACAGGGCACGCTCTTCAGACATCAAAGAGTCTTGCATTTTGTCATCTAAGGAAGCGATTTCTTCGCGTACGGATTCGACTGCATGATCGAGCAATTCAAGCTCTTCGCTGATGTCATCGGCTTCACGGTCGGGAACCGCTGCCAAATCGGCAGGGGGATACAGCACCATGGCACGACCGAGGGCAATACCACCGGCACCGGAAACACCCTGGAAGGTTTTGTACAGGGGAGAGCTGCTCGGTTTACGGAATACGTCAATATTACCCACAGCATGGGCATGGGCAATTACGCCAGAGAGCTGGGCACACAATGTCACCAGGAAAGATTCAGCCGCTTCACTGAAATCTTGCGGCTCTTTCTTCTGCACGACCAGCACGCCCATCACCTTACGGCGATACATCACCGGGACACCGAGGAAGGAATTATAAATTTCCTCACCGGTTTCCGGTAAATACAGGAAGCGTTCATGTTTTGGCGCATTGTCGAGGTTGACAATTTCTTCACGCTGACCCACTAGGCCGACCAGACCTTCACCGACCTGTAACGAAACATTGCCGACAGATTCCGGATTCAGACCTTTTGATGCCATCAGCAGATAGCGCTGGTTGCGTTCATCCAGCAGATAAATGGAGCACACATCAACTTTCATAGCTTCCGCCACCTGGTTGACCATAATGTCGAGAGATTCATGCAAACTCACCGAAGCATTGATCTCTTGGACAATGCGTCTGAGGGTGTCTAGTTGCATATTCGACATCGAAGCGCGCTCCAATTTTTACCTATTCTTTATACTGTAGTTATAGCAGCAGTTGTTTTAAAAAGCATTCACCAAAGTGATGATTCTTAATATGATTGCTGCGGTAACTGCATACAGAGTTCCATCATGGCGCGGCGGTAAACATCACGTTTAAAATTGACCACCTGGCCCAGTGGATACCAGTAACTGACCCATTGCCACTGGTCGAATTCAGGCGGATCGGCCAGATCCAGCTGAATATGACCCACTGAGGCGGTCAGCTTCAATAAAAACCATTTCTGTTTTTGTCCAATACATACCGGATCTGAATCAGAGCGGATATATCGATGCGGCAAACGATAGCGCAACCAGCCTTTGGTTTGCGCAATGATTTGGACATGTTCGGGCAACAAGCCGACTTCTTCTCTCAGTTCACGGTAAAGTGCCTGTTCAGGGGTTTCTCCATACTGGATACCTCCTTGTGGAAATTGCCAAGCATTGTGACCAATGCGTTTTGCCCATAAAACCTGTCCGTCATCGTTTGCCAAAATGATCCCGACGTTGGGTCGGAAACCTTCGGAGTCGATCATCTGGCTACCTAAAATTTATCTATTTCGTTGACTTTGAAATCGGGGAGAACCAATATCTGTCTCCAGCTCGAAAAAGATCAAAGTAAAATGTGAAAAAATTGCTATGATCTTAACGAATTTCTATCGACTAGCGGAGATAGATTTACATTTTTTTTCTTTATTTTCAGTTTGTACGAGAATTTTCATGAAATTGGCTTTGTTTGATTTAGATCATACCCTGTTAAATACCGATTCCGACCATTCTTGGGGTGAGTTTCTGGTCAGCGAAGGTTTGGTCGATCCGGTTCGACACCGTCAAATCAATGACCAGTTTTATGAAGACTACAAAGCCGGTCAGCTGAATCCGTATGCCTATAACGAATTTGTTTTCCAGTTTCTCACCCAGCATGACAATGATTATCTGACCGATTTGCACAGCCAGTTCATGCAAAAAGTGATTCGTCCCAAAATGCGTCCGAAAGGCTTTGCAGCGATTCAAAAACATAAAGATTTAGGCCATGAGATTGTCGGTATTACAGCAACCTCAGACTTTATTACCGCACCGATTTTCCGTGAATTCGGCATCAGTGAAATTATTGCCACCAATGCGGAAGTGATTGATGGTCAATATACGGGCAAGGTTGCGGGTCTTGCCTGTTATCAAAAAGGTAAGCTGGACCGTTTAGACCAGTGGCTCGAAGGTCGTCAGGTTTGTGAATCTTGGGCCTACTCCGATTCAATTAATGACCGTTTCTTGCTAGAACATGCCACGCATGCGATTGCCGTGAATCCTGATGAACAGCTGGCACAACTGGCGCAGCAGCAGGGTTGGGAAATTCAGGACTGGTCGATCTAATCAGCCTTAAGGGTCAGTACAGTCAGTAAAAACGGTGCCGAGGCACCGTTTTTTATTGCTTGAAGTTCTATTTAAGCAATACGTTGCCAAAAGGTGACTTGTGCCAAGGTGTGCTGAAATTTGCGTTGGGTTTCCCGAATCACAAAGGGCAGCTCTTGTGGTTCGGCCATTAAACGGAAATGCGGTGTCAGTAAAAGCTTGAGCCCGTCGAGGGTGGTCAGGCTTTCCCCATCTTTTTTAAAGCCACCGATCCATTCACTGCGTGCGGTGTGTTCGTCCAGCCAGGTATATGGTGAGGTCAGCATCAGTACACCACCCAGATTCAGACGCTCATGAATGTTGCTCAAGAACTGTGCCGGGTGATGCAGACGGTCAATGAGATTGGCAGCCAGAATCAAGTCATAACCCCGGAAGATGGCTTTTAGATTGCAGGCGTCCCCCTGATAGAACTGCACTTTATCCCGAATGTCGAACAGGCCGTAATCTTGTAAATGACAGGCCTTGTACTCGACCAGTTCACCTTCGGTCGGGATGGTGTAATGCAGGGTTTCTCCTTGGGCTAGCCGCACGCCGTTCTGGATAAAGCGTGCAGAAAAATCGATTCCTACCACTTCATCAAAGCTGCGTGCCAATTCAAAACTGGCCCGTCCGGTGGCACAGCCGAGATCCAGCGCTTTGCGTTTTGGTTGATCCTTCAGCATGTCGAGCGCTAACTGCACCACACGCTGGGCAAAATTGGCCACGCCAAAATATTCAGACCCGTACTGAAATTCCAGATATTCCGACACCAGTTTGTCAGTTTCATATTGCGACACCATCGGTTGCAGTTCCTGATTAGACACAACATAACGAAAACCGGCATGCTGGAAAAAATGCCGGCGGAAGGCATAACGTGAGGAGGCTTGGGCTTCATTACCACAGGAAATCCAGGAACCTCCCTTGATCAGATTATGCCGTCCATCGAAAGTCGGGGTACTAAAGTCATCATAGATTGGATGCACCACAAAACCGGAAAACGGATAAATTGGGGTTTCCGTCCATTGCCAGACATTGCCCTGCACATCGAAGAATTCACCGTGCTGGAACTGATTGACGGGACAGGATGAGGCACCATAGTTCAGTTGAATATTCGCCTGTTGGCTGAGGTCAATCGCGTTTAGGCCGGAAACGGTATAGAGCCGATACCATTCATCTTCAGTAGGTAAGCGCACCTTCTGTCCGGTTTGCTGGGCTTGCCAATTGCAGAACGCCTTGGCTTCATGGTAGTTCACCTCGACCGGCCAGTCCCAGGGCATCGGGACTTCTTCAATCATCAGACGTAGATACCATCCATCTTGTCGTTGCCGCCAGAACGTCGGATACATCGCTTGACTATATTCACGCCATTGCCAGCCTTCCGTTTCCCAATACTCGGCAGTGCTATAGCCCTGATCCTCCACAAAAGCGCGATATTCCTGATTGCTGACCAGATAACGGCTGGCCATAAAGGCATTCACCGTGCTGTGATGCTGTCCATACTCATTGTCCCAACCGTAGATCGTGTCCTTATGGGTTTTCTGCAGGCGTACTTCACCCGCAGGAACACTCAACAGTTCATTCGCGGGAGCTGTTTGACTCAAATGATTCGGCTGCCACTGCGGATGGGGTTTGACGTAGTGCAATGCATGCTGGCGAATCAGCACCGAAGAGGTTTCCAGATGAATCCGTTCATGTTCAATACCCATTAAAATTGCCCACCACGGATGCTGCCAGTCAATGGGCAGTACCAACGGGGTATGCTCAATAATGCCCAATACGATCACCTTAACCTGATCCCGGTAGGCTTTAACCTCCGCAGGTGTCGGCCAGTCATAATGGCTGTCATCCAGATCATCCCAGCTCATCTCATCCACACCGACCGCAAAAATCGATTCAAAATGTGGATTCACCCGTTGCGTAATCAGCTTGCTTAACAGCAGTTTATTGATCAAAAAGGTTGCAGTATGGCCATAATAAAAAATCAGAGGATGGCGTAGGGAAATCGGTTTGTGGTAGAAGGCTGCATCACCGTTTAGACATTCAAACAATGATTCATAACATTCAAAGGTATGTAAGAAATCCTGACGTAAACGCTGGCGCATCTGCTCAGGATCGCTGAGATTCAAGCTTGGGCTGGGCGAAAATGCATGTGCAGACCGGATGAGTGCATTTTCTGTTGGGGATGTGGGCGCATTTAGATTGTTATTGTCATAAAGTGGGGAAGCGCTATGTGACATCACTCTGCTCCTTGAAGGTGTAAAAGTGGATGTAGCTCCGTGCTTAAAATGCCACGGTTTTCTTTCCAACTTACGCCAAATTTTCCCCAGATGTTTTATGATTCGGTAACAACTTGATGCTGCACGACTTATCGTGAGTTTTGCATGGATTGAATCAAGGTTTGTGCTGCTTTAGATTGCGTTCTTCCAGGATGCCAGACCATGCCGAGTTGGCGGTTCATTTCCAATGCAATATTCAGACGTTTTAAGTCATGGTTGAGCAGGGTTTTCGGTAAGACCGACCAGCCCAGCCCAATGGAGACCAACATGCGGATGGATTCCAGTGGATTGTTGCTCATACTGATTTTGGGTTTCAGTCCCTGTTTCTCAAATTCGGCCAGAGTGATTTGGCTGGTGTAGGTTTGTGCAGAAGGGAGTAGGCTTGGATACTGGCTCAGATCCTGCAAGGTTAACTCAGCTTGCTGCGCCAAAGGATGAAAGGGTGCCGCGACAAAGACCAATGAATCTTCCCACATCGGGATATATTTCAGACGTTCGTCACCGACTGGAGGCAGGGTCAAAAATGCCAGCTCCAGATCACCATTTAACACCTGTTCATGCGCCTGTTCTGAATCAACAAAATGCACATCCAGCGTCACGTCCGGAAACTGCTGCACATACTGCTTTAAATGATGCGGCAAATGATGCAAACCGATATGGTGACTGGTGCCAATGGTTAAACGGCCTTGTATCTGTGTCTGTTCATGGCTCAGAGTATGCTGGATATCGCCGAGTTCATTCAACCAGTTTTTCACTTTGGGCAGCAGGGAATGGGCAGCATGCGTGGCTTGGATACCACGACCGGCTGATTCAAACAGTTTCACCCCAAAATAATCTTCCAGACTGTGAATCCGTTTGGTGACCGCCGGTTGGGTAATAAACAGCTGTTCGGCAGCCAGTGAAATCGAACCAGTTTCCATCACTTTAACGAACGCTTCAAAGACAGCAAGATTCATGCAGGATCCATTAATCAAATTTTTTTATTAATTTTTCAATTATTGAAAATTTTTAAGAATAAATCAAAGTTTTGTCGCGAAGCTAAAGGCCAATTTTTATTGATTGTGGCTAGGATGAGCGTAAAAAAACCGTGCAGCATATCCAGCACGGTTTTTTAGGGTTGACTAGATATTTCAAGATCCATGATCTAGCCTCTTAGATCTGCGAGGATTGTGGAAATGTATTCGTAGTTTCCGCTTCTTGGTCAGAGGCATGTTCTTTGGCCGTCCAGACTTTTTCATGAATAAAGAACGCCACTGCTTGCACAGTAGGCTCTAACAAGCTTAAAGTCATCGCCATCCAGATGCTCCCCGTCACCATATAACCCACCAACATGGCTACCGTGATGTGCATGATGTAATAGCTGAAGGTTTTCTTTAAGGTTCTTTGGTTATGATTCACAAAGCGTTGAATTTTAGCCATCAGCCTATCCTCCATTTCGCATCCATTTGTTGTTGGTTTTAGATTATGAGAATTATTCTTATTTGTGAAATGGGGAAATTTTATGCCGTCGATTCATTTTTTAGATAACTAGAGAAGGATGAGGGCAGATATAAAATCATTCCAAAAAGTTTATGAATTAATAAAAATGATAAATTAGTTTTATGTAAAACCCGCGTTATAATCAATTAAATTCACAAAATACCCAGTCCAATGGAGCACGTCCGACATGGCAGGCAAAACATTATATGACAAGTTGTGGGATGACCATTTAGTCAAGCAGCGTGATGATGGTTCAAGCTTAATTTACATCGACCGTCATTTATTACATGAAGTGACTTCACCACAGGCGTTTGAAGGTTTGCAACTGGCAGGCCGTAAGCCATGGCGTTTGAGTGCCAACGTGGCCACGCCAGACCATAACGTTCCAACCTCAAAGAAAGAGCGTGAACAGGGCGTTGCTGGGATTGAAGATGATACTTCTCGTATTCAGGTGCAAACGTTAGATGATAACTGTAAGACCTTCAATATCGTTGAGTTTGACATCAATGACATCCGCCAAGGGATCGCTCACGTGGTGGGTCCAGAGCAAGGTTTGACCTTGCCAGGTATGACCGTGGTATGTGGTGACTCGCATACTGCGACACATGGTGCATTTGGCTGTTTGGCGCATGGTATTGGTACCTCTGAAGTTGAGCACGTGTTGGCGACGCAGTGCCTTGTGCAAAAGAAAATGAAAAACATGCTGGTGCGTGTCGATGGCAAGCTCGGTAAAGGCGTGACACCGAAAGATGTGGTGTTGGCGATCATTGGAAAAATTGGCACGGCAGGCGGTACGGGTCATGCAATCGAATTCGGTGGTCAAGTGTTCCGTGACATGTCTATCGAAGGTCGTATGACCGTATGTAACATGGCAATTGAAGCGGGTGCGCGTGTCGGTATGGTGGCTGTGGATGACAAGACCATCGAGTATGTGAAAGACCGTCCTTATGCACCAAAAGGCGAGCAGTGGGATCAGGCCGTAGCATACTGGAATACCTTGCATTCTGATGAAGATGCCGTGTTTGATACCGTGGTGGTATTACAAGGCGAAGAGATCGAGCCACAAGTGTCTTGGGGAACGTCACCTGAGATGGTGATTCCAGTGTCACAAGCGGTACCGACTTTGGAACAGGCAAAAGACGACGTACAGCGTAATGACTGGACGCGTGCTTATCAGTACATGGGCTTAACGGCAGGTCAATCTTTGGCGGACATCCAGATTGATCGCGTATTTATCGGTTCTTGTACTAACTCGCGTATTGAAGACATCCGTGCTGCCGCTGAAGTGATTCAGGGCCGCAAAGTGGCACCAACCATCAAACAGGCGATGGTGGTTCCAGGCTCTGGTTTGGTGAAACAACAGGCGGAAGCTGAAGGTTTGGATAAAATCTTCCTTGAAGCTGGGTTTGAATGGCGTGAGCCAGGCTGCTCGATGTGCTTGGCGATGAATGCCGACAAGTTACAACCGGGTGAGCACTGTGCTTCGACCTCGAACCGTAACTTTGAAGGTCGTCAGGGCAATGGTGGCCGTACCCATCTGGTCAGTCCAGCCATGGCTGCTGCTGCGGCATTGGCGGGTCATTTTGTTGACGTTCGTTCATTCTAATTGGGGAAGAGCAATATGAAAGCTTATACCGTTGAACAAGGCATCGTGGCGCCATTAGACCGTGCGAATGTCGATACTGACTTGATCATTCCAAAGCAGTTTTTGAAGTCCATCAAACGTACCGGTTTCGGTGACAACCTGTTTGATGAATTGCGTTATTTGGATGAAGGCTATTTGGGACAGGACATCAGCAAACGTCCGAAAAATCCGGATTTTGTGTTGAACCAGCCACGTTATCAAGGTGCGAGCGTATTGCTTGCCCGTCAAAACTTTGGTTGTGGTTCTAGCCGTGAACATGCGCCGTGGGCCTTGAATGAATACGGTTTCCGTACTGTGATTGCGCCAAGTTTTGCTGACATTTTCTTTAATAACTGCTTCAAAAACGGCATGTTGCCGGTGATCTTGTCTGAAGAGATCGTTGATCAGTTATTCAAAGAGTGTGCAGCAAGCGAAGGCTATCAATTGACCATCGACCTTGAAGCACAAGAAGTCCGTACCCCAGCGGGCGAAGCCTTCAAATTTGAAATTGATCCGTTCCGTAAACACTGTTTGCTGAATGGTCTGGATGATATTGGTTTGACCTTACAGGATGCGGATTTGATCCGTGCCTATGAAGAAAAAACCAAACAGGTGCGCCCTTGGGTTTTCCAGGAAATCCAAGCTTAAAAGCGCAACATTTAAGCATAGCGATGCGGTCCAACTCTTGCTAACATGCGTAGGGATATAAATATTTATCGTTTGCTCTATTTAGTGAGGTTGGGCCCAGACCATGATCAAGATTTTAGGTCACAGCATTGCTTTGCTGGTATGCGGTGTAGCGCTGAGCGCCTGCCAAAGTACCCAGCACATGGTAGACACCATGCGTCTCAAACAGGCGAAAAATTCGACCACTGGGCAAGCGAATGTCACAATTTATTGTTCGGGTACCGAAGACTGCCAGTTTGAGCGTGTGGACAATTTAAAAATTGTCGATTCGGTCTCACGCCGTGTCAATCATGAGGCGATTAAGCGTGGTTATGTGCGTTTGCAAGCCAGCTCCTCGAGCCAGCCGAATGCCCTGTATTTAACCATTCCGGCTAAGCAGCAGGAAGTTGTGGTGCGCTTCTATCCGATTTCACAGGATCGTGCAGAAACCATTCATGTGATTCACAAGTTTGTGGCCAATCAAAAGTACACATTCAAGATGTACCGTGATCGTTCCAAACATGCCGGAAGCCTGTTGAATGTGTCAGTTCCTGATCCCCTGTGTGTGGACTTGCAGCAAGGCCAGCGTACCATTCGCCGCTTTTGCCGACCTTATGATGCACTGACCGGACTCGGTGAGTTTGTCGAACAAAAAATTTAATCTCTGATTGATCCTGAACGGATCAATTTTGCAAAATGGAAACCCTCATGTCTAAACATATTCTGATTTTGGCTGGTGATGGCATCGGTCCAGAAATTGTCGCTGCCGCAGAACAGGTGTTGACCCGTGTCAACGAAAAATTCAACTTGGGTCTCAGCTGGGAACAAGGTCTTTTGGGTGGTTCGGCAATTGATGCGCATGGTGAACCGTACCCATCGGTAACTTCTGAACAGGCGAAAAAGGCGGATGCGATTCTGTTAGGTGCTGTGGGTGGGCCAAAATGGGATACGATTGAGCGTTCCATTCGTCCAGAACGTGGCTTGTTAAAATTACGTAGTGAATTGAACCTGTTCGCAAACTTGCGTCCAGCGATTCTTTATCCGCAATTGGCAGATGCATCTAGCTTGAAACCAGAAATCGTCGCAGGTCTGGATATCTTGATCGTGCGTGAATTGACTGGCGGGATTTACTTTGGCCAGCCACGCGGAATCCGTGAATTGGAAAATGGTGAGAAGCAAGGTTTCAACACTGATGTTTATTCTGAGTCTGAAATCAAGCGCATCGCGAAAGTAGCCTTTGAACTGGCTGGCCTACGTGGTGGTAAAGTATGTTCAGTGGACAAAGCCAACGTATTAGAAGTGACCGAACTTTGGAAACAGACAGTGACTGCGATGCAGCAGGAACAGTATCCAAATATCCAGTTGTCCCATATGTATGTCGATAATGCGGCGATGCAATTGGTTCGTGCACCAAAACAGTTTGACGTGATTGTGACGTCTAACCTGTTTGGGGACATCCTGTCTGATGAAGCAGCGATGTTGACTGGTTCAATCGGTATGTTGCCATCAGCGTCACTGGATGAAAATGGTAAAGGCATGTATGAACCTTGCCATGGTTCTGCACCAGACATCGCGGGTCAAAACTTGGCGAATCCATTGGCAACTATTCTTTCAGTCGCGATGATGTTACGTTACACTTTCCGTGAAGAGACTGCAGCAAAAGCAATTGAAGATGCCGTTGGTAATGTCTTGGATCAAGGCTTGCGTACAGCAGATATCATGTCTGAAGGTATGAACAAAGTCGGTACTCAAGAAATGGGTGCAGCTGTTGTGGCTGCTTTGGGTTAAGTTCAACCCAGTAAAAAAACGCAGCATAAGCTGCGTTTTTATGTCCAATTTTCTAGATCTGTGTCATATGGGGTCGCTTGAAAAAGCCAAAAGCGCCAAATCACAGACATAAAAAAAGCCACGTGACGTGGCTTTCTTGCTTGCGCTAAAACTTAGCGTGCACGATAAGTGATACGACCTTTAGTCAAATCGTAAGGTGTCATTTCAACCTTTACACTGTCACCAGTTAAAATACGAATATAGTGCTTACGCATTTTACCTGAAATGTGAGCAATCACTTCGTGACCGTTTTCTAAACGTACACGGAACATCGTATTAGGAAGCGTTTCGGTGACAACGCCTTCGAACTCAATGAGTTCCTCTTTATTGGCCATAGCCTACCTGATAATCAAATTGGAAAGGCGCAAATTATATACAATTTCCTCGAAAAAAACAAGGTGGCAGGGAGGTTCCACTGTACACATGACAGGCAAATAAGCGAATGTTGAGATTAAAGTTTCTCGGCAAAATTCTTTGGGCTGATGTTGTCAGTTCGGCCAATCAAAGCTAATCTAAATTCTATTTTTTCAAGATTTAACTCTTTTATTCATCAGCAAGGAGTAGCTGTGGCTCAACGAACGGATGCGTCAATCGTCTTAAGATTTGGTTATCAGGCCATGCGTCGTGCCGGCTTACCAACCGAGGAAATATTGAGCAAAGCCGGTGTTGCCTTAAATCAGGTTGAAGCCAACCAGCGCACACCGCTGAGTGCCCAGCATGCATTCTGGAGTGCAGCACAGGAGATGAGCCAAGATCCTGATATCGGTCTGCATTTGGGGGAATATTTGCCCTTGTATCGTGGGCAGGTGATTGAACATCTATTTGTCAGTAGTGCCAATTTCGGTGAAGGCTTGCAGCGGGCACTGGCTTACCAGCGTTTGATCAGTGATGCTTTTCAGGCCCGTTTGGTGATGCAGGATGGACGTTGTTATTTGACTAATGGCATCCAGGACATCAAAGATCCACTGGTTAACCGACATTTTACTGAAAGTGCCATGTGCGGGATTTTGCGGTTTTTTAAATTTATTACTGAAGGTCAGTTCCAGCCCATTTATATTGACTTTGATTTTGCGCAAGGAGCGGCTGCCGAAGAATATCAGCGGGTCTACCAATGTCCGGTCAGTTTAGGTCAAAAAGAAACCCGGCTGTACTTTGATCCGGTGATTTTGCATCATCCGCTCTGGCAGGCCGAACCTGAACTGTCGCAATTGCATGAACAACTGGCATTAGAAAAACTGCAGGAACTGGCACGTTATGATCTGGTTGGTGAAGTCCGCCGTGCAATTGGTGCCACACTGGAAAGTGGAGAGACTACCTTGGAAACAGTTGCTGCACAGTTACAGATTACCCCACGCCGCTTGCGTACCCAACTAAGTGATGCCCATACCAGTTTTCAGCAGATTTTATCGGATTATCGCTGCAGGTTGGCCAAAAAACTTTTAGCCAATACCCATGAGAGTGTGGAGCGGATTGTCTATCTGACAGGATTCTCCGAGCCAAGCACATTTTATCGGGCTTTTAAACGCTGGACCCAAGAAACCCCGGTCGAATACCGTAAGCGTAAACAGCAGATCTAGACCCAGTCGAGATTACAGTGCTTATTCCGGCATATTCAGCCAGTGCGGTCCTAACAGCTGTACGGGTAATTGGGATTGCCATGGTTCTGGATAGTAGGCCTGAATGAAATACAGGCCATGTGGTGGCGCTGTAATTCCGGCGGCCTTGCGGTCTTGTGCTGCAAAAATCTCATCAATATGATCGATATCATACATCCCTTGGCCGATTTCCAGCAGACACCCCATGATGTTGCGCACCATATGGTGTAAAAAACCGTCGGCTTGAATGTCCAAAACCAGATACTGCCCATGCTGGGTCAGGCGGCAATGTGATACATGACGGACGGGTTGATTCGATTGACAGGCTGCAGCGCGGAAACTTTCAAAGTTATGTGTACCTTCAAATTTCTTGGCAGCTTCGATCATTTTTACGGCATCGAGGGGCTGGAATATATGCGTGACCTGTTTATATAGTAAAGCCGGACGATGGGGGGCATTGTAGACCACATAACGGTAACGGCGCGCACAGGCTTTAAAGCGGGCATGAAAGTCATCCTCCATCGGCTGAATCCATTTCAGTGCAATATCTTTGGGGAGTAGCGTGTTGGCGCCCATCATCCAACCACGTTCCGGACGGATAGCATTCGTATCAAAATGAGCCACCATATTGGTGCCATGCACGCCGGCATCGGTACGGCCAGCACCATGTACAATGATGGGCTCATCGGCGATCTTGCTTAGCACACGCTCTAAGGTTTCCTGTACGCTGGGAACACCGGGCTGCTGCGTTTGCCATCCACGATAACGGATCCCACAAAACTCAATCCCGATTGCATAACGCTGCATGTTTACCTCGATGTCGATTACGGATGCTACCAGTGTGTAGCCCATTGTTCTGCAGTCGGGTATTGTAAATACATTTGCAGTGCTTTGGCATACAGATCGGCATGGCTTAGGGTGTTATTCAGCATAATTTTGCTGGATTGTACCCATTGGCTGACGGCATAACGTTGGTCAATGCCGCCAAATGGAACCTGAGTGGTCAAAATACTCAGACAGCCCTGAGCATAGAGCTGTTCCAGACAGTGCTCGATTTCAGGCGTGACCTGCAAATTACCTGTACCATAAGCTTGCAACACCAGAAAAGCAGGTGGGTGTGGTAAAAGCAGCTGTAGATTCTGTAACAGCAGTTCAGGCTGGATAGGCTGTACATGCCAGCTTAACAGGTTAAAATCTCGGGCACGAACTAGATGATGCTCATTGATGATAAAACCACTGCGAGGTTCTTCGGGGAGAGACTGTTCCGCTGCTAAGCCACGAAAGGCATCTAGCTCAGTGCTATGCATTTTTATTGCAGTTTGGGCATGCCAGACCTGATGATGGAAGGCGAGATACACACCCAAAGGCAGTGTTAATACGTGCTCGAGGGCAAGATTCAAATTGTCATGTGCATCACTGAATTCACGTGTATTGTCACCTTGCGTGTTGAGTAGCGGATACTGACTGCCAGTCAGAACGACGTGGCAGGAGGTGCCAAGACAGCGTGCCAGCACAGCAGCAGCATAGCTTAACGTATCCGTCCCATGCACAATGACAAAATGCTGATAGCCGTGTAATTGCAACTGCTGGATGTGTTGTACCAATTGCAGCCAGTTCACTGCCGTGTAACGGCTACTATCGAGGATACACGGCGCAGTCATGCAGTCGACCTGCAAATGGGGCGGTAGTATTTTTTTTAGCTGAGGCAGGAACAGCTCAGCTGGCATCGGCATTAAAGGCTCACCTACACAGCCAAAAGTGCCCCCCATATACAATAAGGCGATTTTTTTCATGCATAAAAAAAGCAGTCGGGATGGACTGCTTATAGTAGAACGAAGCGGGCTTAAGAAGCTATTTGTTTGAGTAAAAGCTCAGATTGCTCACGTTGTTCTGGATTGAACTGTGCTTCATTTTCGCTGAGTAGGCGGCGCGCTTGGGCATAAGCACCGAGTTGAATATACTGTTGTGCCAATTGTAAATTCAGGTTGATCTCATTGACTTCCAGCAACTCAGGGAAAGATTGAGTCAATGGGTCATGTTGGTCCACTAAAGTGGTCGTTTGCTCAACTAGAGCTGGCTGTGCAGGAACATTGCTTTCAGCTGCTGTATCCAGGCTGATGGCAGGGACATTCAGATTGAATTCCAGACCACTGGCTGGTGTTGCTGTCAGTGTTGGAACTTCAGGGATGAGCACAGCTTCAGATACTGGTGTTTCAACTGCTGTAGCTTCAGGGCTGCTACTTGGTGTCGTCAGGTCAAAATTAGCAAAGTCTAGTTTAAACTCAGTTTCTGCTGGAGCACTGTCAGCTTTTGGCTCTACTACAGGAGCTTCAGCAACAATGACTGGCTCACTCGCTTCAACTTTATTGGCGCTCTCTAGTGAGAACGAAAACTCGAGAGGTGCTGGTTCTGCTACAGTATTTTCTGGCTCTGGTTCTGCAACTTTCGTTGTTGGTGCAGACTCGATGACAGGTGTATCCAGTTTGAATTCAAGCGCCTGAGAAAGATCTTGAACAGGCTCTGCAGCTTTTGGAGCCTTTGCTTCTTCGATGATGGTTGCCGGGGTATCAACAACAATTGCTGTTTCAGCCTTAACAGCTGTTTCTGAAAAATTGAATTCAAGAGGCGTAACAGCTGCTGGAGCTGGTTCAGGCTCATTTTTGACCGAAGAGAATTCAGATTGAAGTTCATCAAATGAAGGTTTGCTGCTTTGCGGTTCAACTAAAGCATCAAAGCTGGCTGCAGTGACGCGATTTTCAGTCGGTTGTACGCTTGGTTTTACTGTTGAACTCAATTCAGCAGTTTCTGCGATCACTGGTGTTTCAACGCTTTGTGCTGCAGTAATTGATCGTACTTTGTCTTGGTGGGCTTGCTGTTGTGCTTCTGCCTGCTGCAAGATGTCATCTAGGCCTAAATCACGCAGTTGATTCATTAACTGGCGGATGGCGAAATCATCTTTTTGTTCTAAATGAATTTCAAGGAGCAACAAATATAATTCATGCTGCGAGGCGTCACGGTTTAAAGCCTGGTTAATTTCAGCTTCTGCTGCAAAAAAATTGCGTGACTGGATGCGTTGACGGATTTGCTGGCGGATTTCTGGTGCTAGCGGTGTTGTTTGGTTCGCAGCAGCTTGCTGTGTGGTTGGAAAATCGAGTGCTGCAGGTGTGCTCTTTGCGGTATTTTTAGCGGTCGTTTTTTTGCCAGCTTTTTTGTTGACCGTTTTGCTGCTGGTATTGTCTTCTTTCTTGCTGGCTTCACGTTTCTTAAGGACGATGGCCACAACCAACAACAATATAAACGGAATCACATAGAGCATCATATTTTAAACCCCTTGAACGTCTAGCCGTGAGCTCGGTCTAGTTCATCCCAAAATTCTATAAAAACAGTTTAGTGAATTGACTTCTGCGCTTTTTGTTGCTGTTGCAATTGTTGTTGCAGTTTTGCCAGCCGTGCATTTAATAGTTGAATTCTCTGATCCTTTTGACGTAGAGCCAATTCTAACTGTGTCACGTTTTTTTGTAATTTAACGGTTTTTTCACGAGCTGTCATAACTTTTAATGACAACTCTGCACTGGTTTGGTTTTGTTGTGTGCGCTTTTTAGCACTTCCTTCTGCTGAATCTTGTGCACTGTCAGTCACCAAACTCATTTCAGCTTGATTCAAGCGATATTTGGTGCTTCCCGATGCAGAAGGCTTGCCTGATTTCTGAACCTTTACCGGTGCTGCAGTACGGGCTTTGGGTGAAATGGCTACACCCAGATTTAGGGCTGCACCGCGGCGCAAACGGTTTGCATCTCCCTGAATAAAGGCATGGCGGTTGTTGGTCTGAATTTCTTTCATCACTTCAGCAATAGGGCGATTAGTTTGTGCTGCGATACGGGCTGCAATGCTCCATAAGGACTCATTATTGCTGACCACATGCTTGGTATTGGCTTCAGCAGTTTTATTTTTCTCTATTTCTTGCTTAGCAGGTTTTGCTTTGGCCTGTTGTGGTGTTTTTTCTACAGTAGAATTTAATGGCTGCTCTTTGACATTCTGTGGCTTGGCCGGGGAATCGGCTGTAGTCGTCTTGATTGTAACTGTATTGTTCTGAACTGTTTCTGTTTTTTTACTTGCTTGTGGCGAAGGTGGAACAATGCTGACAGCAAGTACATCAGTGCTCTTTGCGATATTGTTATCCTGAATGCTACTGACCTTTGGAGCGGTATAGCTGGTTGTGACCGGCAGGTTCAGTGCAATATCTTTTTCGCTGACAATTAATTGTGGTTGCAGTAAGCGTTCAGTGCTAGAAAAAGGCACGCTGGCTGTATGGGCACTACGTTTCAGGCTGCTCTGGATATGTTGTAAACGCGTCGCTTGGCCTTCTTTGATTTTAACAACAAAGTTCAGTTCAGCTTCAGTCATGGGGCGTGATGAGGTAATCACGATGACACCACTACCTTGACCCGTACGGCGGGTAAAAAAGTTCAAGTGCTCAGGTGGGCGGTGTTGAATGCCTAAACCTGTTAAATCCTCACTTGAGGCCAATGCAACTTGCAGTGGAACTTCAGTGTTGGCTTGGCTGAAATTCATTTCGGCATATAGCAATTCCCCAGGAGCTGATTGAATCTGAATTGGATCAATCAAAATTGCATGCGTAGTCTGTGAGGCAATAATCGCTAAAATCGCAGTTTTTAGTTTGTTATATACAGTCATCGTGATCCGTTGCTCAGGTGTTTTTTTGGCAGCGCTCTATAAAGGTTATACCTTACTCAGGTGTAAGTGAATTGTAAAACGTTTACACATGCATTACATAAAAAAGCCGATCAATTTGACCGGCTTTTTTGCTCGAATTTAAAGATGCTTAAGCATTTTTATATTCAATCAGGATGCGTAACATACGACGTAGGGGTTCCGCAGCACCCCAAAGCAACTGGTCACCCACTGTGAATGCACCTAGATACTCTTTGCCCATATTGAGTTTACGCAAACGGCCAACAGGAACAGACAGGGTACCGGTTACGGCGACAGGCGTAAGATCCGTCATAGAGGCTTCACGGGTGTTTGGTACGACTTTCGCCCATTCGTTTGAATTGCGAATCATGTCTTCGATTTCATCAAGCGGTACGTCTTTTTTCAATTTCAGCGTCAATGCCTGAGAGTGACAACGCATTGCACCGATACGGACGCAGTGACCATCGATTGGAACGATCTGGGTATTGCCCAAGATCTTGTTGGTTTCGACCTGACCTTTCCATTCTTCTTTCGACTGACCACTTTCAAGCTGTTTGTCGATGTACGGAATAAGGGAACCTGCAAGTGGCACACCGAAGTTTGCAGAAGGGAAGCCTTCACCACGCTGTAATGCTGCAATTTTGCTGTCGATGTCAAGAATCGCGGACTTAGGATCATCCAACAAATCTTTGGTGTTGTTGTACAGGTAACCCATACCTGTAATGAGTTCACGCATGTTTTGCGCGCCCGCACCAGAAGCCGCCTGATAGGTCATTGCTGTCATCCATTCCACCAAGTTGTTTTGGAACAGTGAACCTAGACCCATCAACATCAAGGAAACTGTACAGTTACCGCCCACGAAAGTTTTCGTGCCATTCACGAGACCGTCTTTAATGACATGCATGTTCACTGGATCAAGCACGATGATCGCATCATCTGCCATACGCAAGGTAGAGGCAGCATCGATCCAGTAACCATTCCAACCTTCTGCTTTCAGTTTTGGGAAAACTTCAGAGGTATAATCACCACCTTGGCAAGTCACAATGACATCCATCTGCTTCAGACTGTTAATGTCCGTTGCATCCATAAGTGCTGGGGCAGTTTTACCACCAAATGCAGGCGCTTCACCACCTGCATTACTGGTAGAAAAATAGAATGGCTCGAAATGAGCAAAATCATTCTCTTCAACCATACGTTGCATCAAGACGGAACCAACCATCCCGCGCCAACCGACCAGACCTACTTTCATGTCACTTTGCCTCGGTGCGTAATAAAAAATAAAGGGGCTTGAGTGTACCAAATGAGTACACAACTGCAAGTATAACCTAATCAAAATGGCGTGATTTCTACGTTAAATTTTAAATCAGAGTGATTTGAATCAAATTATTTCCTGGTCCTGCAATTAAACAACCCTAATACGGATAAGAACTGGTGTAAGCCCAAAGTAGAAATGTCCGGTTTCTCCAAAGTAAAAATGTCCGCTTTTAGAATACGCGTTTTTGCGATTTT
>NZ_JAQIHG010000019.1:0-46171 GCF_035916735.1 Acinetobacter minutum | reverse complement strand
CGATAGTGACACCCAGGTTGATGGTAGCGTTAAAGTCTATGATATTGCAGGCAATGACTACACTGCCTCAGCCAGTCAAGACTATACAATTGATGTAACACCACCAGAGATGCTTGATGATTCAACCAATAGCGTATCTGAAGAAGGTTTAAAAGGTGGTATCAAAGATTCAATACCAGCAGAAATGGATACCACAAATTCTGCAACTGCAGTCTCAACTTTGAGTAATCAAATTGTTTTCTCAGAAGCCTTGTCTTCAATCTCTGTGTCAAATACGGTGGATGTCATCAGTATGTCCTCAGGGTTGCCGATTGCATCACTTACATCGGGAGGTTTACCAGTCACCTGGAGTCATTTCACACCGACTGACTCGGTAGCCGGACAATACATTCTGATTGGTACAATTGCAACGAGCCCTGTCACTGAAGTTGCGCGGCTTACCATCAATACAGACGGTAGCTATGAATTTGAATTAAAAGCAGCTTTGGATCATCCAGATATCAATCTGGAAGATGTCTTACAGTTGCAATTTGATCTGAATATCACGGATCTGGCCGGCAACTCGGCAAGTGTTCCAACGGCATTGACGATTAATATCGAAGATGACCGACCTGATGTGCACTTCCAAAATGGTAGTATTGCGGGCGGTGCAGTGAATCTACTCGCGACATTTACCGAAACCAACCTTACAGGTTTTGTTGAAACCAACCTTATCAACATTTTTGATCACTATAACTCTGGAACTTCTTCAGATGTGACACAAACCATGATGGTTTGGGCAAAACAAAATAATCTGACCGAAGTTAATTTAACGCTTCTATCAAGTAGCCAATTGGATACATTCCGTGGCTTATTGAGCACTAAAGAAGGAAACTTAATCCTTCAAGAGGTTGCCCACGAATTAGGACTCTCAATTTCTTGGAACGCTACAGGAAACTTGACCTTCCATATCACGGCAGGAACCTCAGCTTTAACCAATCAATCTGCGAATGAGCTACTGGCGACTTTGTATCAGACCATCGGTGGTTTAATGCAAGGAAGTACCAGTACCTTGATGGCAGGTGCAACCTTAACAGCCAGTGATGGTTTGTCTACAGTCACAACGACTTTACCAACTGATCCGGTTACCGGTTTTACGGATAATTTTGGTGCGGTTGAAACCTTTGGTCTAACACTCGCTAACAAAGTTTATGTGCCAGAAAATACCGTGACGGGGACTTCAGGGGATGATGTCTACTTTACGAAAAGCGGTAATGACACCGTTTATGGTAAAGCCGGCAGTGACATCCTTATTGGTGGAACAGGCAATGATGTGATGTATGGGGATGATGAAACCCCAGATGCCCTAACGGATGATAATGATAAATTGTACGGTGGAGATGGGGCAGACACACTCTATGGTGGTAATGGTCAGGACTTGCTGAATGGTGGAGCCGGTAATGATAAATTGTATGGCCAAAACGGCAATGATCTGCTCATTGGTGGCATGAATGATGATTTCTTGACAGGTGGTGCAGGTAATGATGTCTTCCAATGGCGTTATGAAGATACTTTACCAAATATTAACCTGCGGATTGATTTGGCCCCTTCAGCCAAACCTGGAGATGTTATCCGGGTGACTGACGGTTTCACCGTTCAAGAGTACGTAGTTCCGGGTGGTAGTGGCCCTGCTGGTCAGATGAATTCGATTGATGTGATTTTCAACCGGATTCCTTTACCAGGTGAAGTCATCACGATCACAGCAGCCCGGATTAATGTAGATACAGGTCAAACAGAAATCATTCGTACCATGACCCCACCGGGGACAGACAGTGCGATTTATTTGCCAGAGGCTAATAAGACAAATGCGAAATTAACAGTCACAATTCTGGATGATAATGGCCCTAAAGATGGTTATTTGACCCCAAGTGAAATCGCAACCAATACAGCAAACGCCATTGACCTTCGGGTGAATTTTACAACCTTGGGTGATGCGGCAGAAGGGGATGTGATTGAGTTATCTTATACCTATGTCGATGGTATGGTCGTCAAAACGGATATGCTACAAGTCACTCTAAACAGCACCATGTTGTCTAATGGCTATGTCGATATCCCAATGAATTCAACCCAGATTCCACTCCCTACAACGACGTATAACAGTTTCTTTAGTTTCACTGCCGTGCTGAAAGATAGTGCTGCGGTTGATGCAATATACAAATCCGCCCCTGCCAGTATAGGAGCGACATTCACTCCAAGTAATACGGAAAGGGTAACGTCAGATCCTGGTGTCCTTACCCTACTCAGCGATACTAACAATGACGGTATTTTGTCTGACATTACACCACGGGATGTCGTAACAGATTTTGCCGTGGGACTTGGTCCTAACAATCCGGTTGATGTCTTGGATTTACGCGCGCTGTTAATCAATGAGTACTATATTTCGGGTACTTTGGAAAATAACTTGAGCCGTTATATAAGAGTTGAAGCGAAAACTGTCGATCCAGTGACAGGACTGGATTCAACTGCAAATGGTGCTGTACTCTCAACTGTGATCTACGTCAGTTCTACAGGAACCTATGGTTCAGGCACAGAAGTTACCGATCAGGAAATCGTGTTATTCGGCATCGACTTAACCTCTAATAATACAACGCCTGATCAGGTCGTTATTAATAAATTACTAAGTGATGGCAGCCTACTGGTCGATGGTGTCGGCAGTGTAATTTATGTCAGTGGTGACCCAGTATTTGGTGACCTAGTGGATTACGGTGGCGATGGACCGGGATACGTCAAAACGATCAATTACGATGGTTTAACCATTAATTATGACGGTAATGGACATGTGAGCGGTAATGGATTGACTGGTGATGATACTTTATCAGGCAATATTTTAACCATTAATACTGCCGATGGTGATCAGTTGAAAGTGGATATGGTGACTGGCAGATATGTTTATGATGCGGGTAGTCCAGGAATATCAACTTTTGAGTTTACTGCGGTTGACCGTGATGGTGATACAGACTCGGGTTCAGTCAGTTTTGGTTACTTACCTGATCTGAATCAGTCTATTAACTATTCTGCCGGAACGCCTGTAGATGGTGGAGCCGGATTTGATATCCTCACTACTACTGAGAATTTGGATCTGACCTTGGTCAATACCATCCAGAATATTGAACAGATTAATCTGGGTGCTGGTAATCAAACCTTAACCCTCACCGCAGCAGATGTGCTTGAAGTAACCGGTTCTAGTACCTTGTATGTCCTTGGTAATACGGGAGATACAGTGAATTTGAGCAATGCAACACAAGTGGGCCCAACGCTTACAGGGGGGTATGTTGAATATCAAATGACAACTGCCGGAGGCGTGACAACATCCGTGTTCATTGATAATGACATCACCAATGTAACCGGTGTCAGTGTGTTATAACTGGTTTTGACCGTTGAATTGACTTTAATCTTGCACTTTCAAGGCATCCGATACGCGTATCGGGTGCCTTTTAATTTGTAATAATTTAGAAATAAAAAATCTGTTGAGAAATGAAGCAGAGTCAAGAGGTAAAGCTTTCATTTTGAGTTCCTAAACAGGTTCAAATAAACGCTTGAAATTGCCCTTAAGCTGGTTCATATTAATAAAAAAATACAACAAATATATAGCCGGATAAAGGAGAGCATTAGGCATAGAAATTTTAAATTAATTGTAAGTTTTTGATTGAAATTGATTTATTGAATGAACTATATCTCGTTAAATGTAACCAAATAATAAGTACGTAAAACAGTGTTATTAAAGTAATTTGAAAAAGTAATAACTTATTAACTGTAATTTTATTAAATAATAAGACAATGAAGTGAAGCCTATGAAAAAGTGTAATGTGTTTGCCAGATCGATACACTCCAGTCAAAGTATTGCACTTTTAATGGCTTTATTTGTTATTTCGCCTGCTCATGCCGTTGAACTCAAAACCTTATTAAAAATTGCGCTGACGCAAGACCCGTTAATTCTTGAAGCACAAGCCAATCAACAGGCTGCGGTCAGTAAGGTCAAAGAGTCTAAGGCGTTGCATTACCCAACCCTTGCAGTGACCGGCAACCAGATTCTCAACCAGTCACACAACAACCGTTCTAATTATGTTAGTGAAAGTTTCACGCCCGGGGTACGCGGCAGCTTAAACCTCTATTCTTTTGGTGCGATTAGTGCTCAGGTCGAGCGTGATCAAAAGAAATCTGAATATTTCAACCAGAAAATAGATGAGACTGCGGAAGAGTTGGGCTACACCATCGGTACCGAATATTTTAAGGCTTTACGTGCGCGTGAATCTCTGGCCGTACAGGCACGCAGTCTGGAAAGGCACAATAAATTTACCCGTGATATTGGGATTATTGTGCAATATGACCCAGGGCGTCGTTCTGAACTGACACAAGCACGAGCACGTCAGATGCAGGTCGAGCATAGTATTAGCAGCTTGCAACGTGAATTAGGTTTTGCCCTTAGTAACCTCAAAAAATACTCCCCCGAAGTTCTGGATCAAGAGGGATTGATTGATCCTTTTGCCTATATGTCCCCGACTGAAGTGATTGATCGCTATACAGCCAACATTCAGGCGCATCCGTCATTGCAGGCACAACAGGCCGAACTCGACAGTATCCGTTCTGAACTCAAATACCGTAAGGCTAAACGTTATCCAAGTATCAACCTGGAGGGGCAAGTCACCACTGAAGACAGTCAGGTCTATGTCAATATGGCTTGGGATGTACTGAATCAAGGCACCAAATATTCCATCGAGCAGGGTGCACAATCCATTGTCGCAGCGCAGGCGCGTTTGGGGCAGATTCAGCGTGACATTGAAGAACGTGCACGGACGGCTGAAATTGATATGTTCCAAAGTAAACAGAAAATGGACATCAGCAGTCAGCAGATTATCGCATCGCGTGATGTGGTGATTGCCAATGAAAAACAATTCAAGATTGCGCGTAAAACACTGGTAGATGTACTGAACGCCTATAACGAACTGGCCACAGTTGAAATGGCGTATGTCAGTGCACAACACGATTTTCGTATGGCGGCACTGTCTTATTTACGTGCCAAGGCCCAGATTTCTGCATGGGCTCATGATCCGGCAACAACAGCATGGTCACCACAGCCTGTTAGCCGCTAAAGCGGTTGCACATGCTGTGCCTCAGCAAAAAAATAAAAATTGGGTAGAGACATCATGAAATCCATTATTGAACATATTGCACTGGTGACCCAGTTATTGGGGACACCAGTTTCAGTGGTCACCCTGCTGGCACAAGTGACCCATGACCAAAATTTGCAGGTGAACTATCATGCGCTGGGTGAGGTGCTGAAAACCCACGGTTTTGACAATACCTTGGCGCAACGAGACCTGCTGGATATCCCGTCATTGGCCATGCCGGTGGTGATTGTGCTGCATAACGAAGAAGCTGCAGTGGTGACCCGTATCGAAGGTCAGGGCGCTGAACGTTATTATGAAATTCAGCAAACCGATGGCTTAAAGCAACGTTTGTCCCATCAACAGCTCAGCGAACGTTATCTCGGTTACTGCTGGTTTATCAAACCTAAGTTGGCCAGTGATCTGCGTTCTGAATTGCCTGAATATCATTTACCCAAGGCCTGGTTCTGGAAGGTCATCTGGCGGTTTCGTTCATACTATTATCAGGTCATTCTGGCCACCTTTATCATCAACTTTTTGGCCTTGGTCAGTTCACTGTATGTGATGAATGTTTATGATCGCGTCATTCCCAATAAATCCTATGAAACGCTCTGGGTACTCAGTATTGGGGTGATTCTGGCCATTACGTTTGAGTTCATCGCCAAAATGATCCGCGGTCATCTAACAGATCTGGCGGGTAAAAAAGCCGATCTGATTATCAGCTCGGCTATTTTTAGACGGGTGATGAGTCTGGATCTGGCAGAAAAACCAGCTTCCTCCGGTTCCTATGCGAATAACCTGCGCGAGTTTGAATCCGTTCGTGACTTTATGACCAGTGCCAGTCTCTTGGTCTTGGTGGATTTGCCGTTCTTACTGCTGTTTATTACCGTCATCTGGCTGATCGCCGGAAAACTAGCACTGGTTCCGCTGATCCTGATTCCGATTGTGATGTTGGTCGGTTTCCTGGCACAAGGCCCATTGGCACGTTATATCAATGAATCTATGCGTGAAAGTTCACAACGCCAAGGTCTTGCAGTTGAAGCTATTGAAGGGATTGAAACCCTGAAATCCAATAACGCCACCAGTTGGGCACAAGAAAAATGGGATTTTTATACCGCCAAAAATGCAGCGTCAGGCATTAAAACCCGAGACCTCAGTAATTTTGTGGTGAATTTCTCGGTGGGTATGCAACAGCTCAACACCGTTATTCTGGTGATCGTCGGTACTTATCTGATTCACAGTCCAGATGCTAACAGTAAAATCACCATGGGGGCATTGATTGCCGCGGTGATCTTGTCGGGGCGGGCCTTAGCACCATTGGCACAGATTGCGAGTCTGGCCATCCGTTTCCAGCAAGCCAAAGTCGGGATGCAGGGGTTGCAGAGCATTATTGATCGTAAAATTGAACGCCATCCTGATCGTCAATACATCAGTTTGGACCGTGTCGAGGGTGAACTGAAGTTTCAGAACGTCAGTTTTAAATATCAGCCTGATACACCAGAAGTACTACAAGCGTTGAATTTACAAATTAAACCGGGTGAAAAAGTCGGCATCCTCGGCAAAATCGGCAGTGGTAAAACTACCACACTAAAACTGGCAAGCGGTTTATTTGAACCGAGCCAAGGCAATGTCACCCTCGATGGGGTGGACTTGCGGCAACTGGATCCGAATTACCTACGCAATCAGGTGGCCATGCTGGGACAAGCTCCACGTCTGTTCCTGGGGAGCCTGCGTGAAAATCTGGATCTGGCACGTCAGGATGGTTTTTCTACCGATCAGGATTTACTGAACGCATTAAAACGCTTTGGACTGGAAAGCATTATCCAGAACCATCCAAGAGGGCTGGATATGCCTTTGGGTGAAGATGGTTTGGGGCTGTCCGGTGGGCAAAAACAGATCATAGCCTTAGCCCGTTTAACCTTAAGAAATCCGCGGGTGGTGTTGCTGGATGAACCGACCACAGGTCTGGATCAGTTGACGGAGAAACGTGCACTAAGCGCTTTGCATCAGTGGTGTAAAAATAAAACCCTGCTGGTAGTGACGCATCGTACTCAGGTGCTGAGTATTGTGAGCCGGATTATTGTGATTGATCAAGGCAAAATTGTCATGGATGGTCCACGTGATTTGGTCCTGCAACAACTGGCACAAAATGAGCAGGCCGAACAACAGCGTGCACAACATGCAGCCAAAACCGCAAACCCTCCCCAGAGCGGCAGACGCACTGTAGTGGTGAAGCCGGAAGGTGTGACCGTTGAGCCCGCAGACGCTGCAGAAGCAACAGTGATGAATATGCCGCATCAGGCTTAAAAAATTCTCAGTGTTTGCAGACAGGTATAACGAACAGATTGTGAGTGTGAACTATGAAGGATGATCAAACCCCGCCAGTGGAACAGATTCAGTCCAAAGACCTTAAACTGGTTAATGATCTGAACGCGGCTTTACAAAAAGAGAAGCACACCGGGCTATTCTGGGTCGTCAGTTTGCTGTTTGTCTTCCTGATTGTTTTTGTGATCTGGGCATACAACAGTACGGTTGAGGAAGTCACCCGAGGACAGGGTAGTGTCATTCCGACCAGCCGTGAACAGATCCTGCAAAGTCTGGATCCGGGAACCATCAAAGAAATGCTGGTCAAAGAAGGTGATGTGGTTGAAAAAGGCCAGATCTTACTGCGTCTGGATGATACCCGGAGTTCCGCGGTTCTACGTGAAAGTGAAGCAAAAGTTGCCAATCTGGAAGCAATGGCTGCACGCTTGCGTGCAGAATCTTATGGCACAGCCATTCAATTTCCTGCAGGGATTAGTGCCGACTTACAACGTCGTGAACGTGCTGCTTATGCCGCCCGTCGTCGTGCAGTTGATGATGCGGTGTCTGGCTTGGCTCGAAGCAAAGCGATGCTCGACCGGGAAATAGGCATTACCGCCCCGATGGTAGCGGAAGGTGTGATGTCAGAAGTGGAACTCCTGCGCATGCGCCGACAATCCTCAGATCTTGCCCTGCAGATCAATGAAAAACGCAATCAGTATTCGGCAGATGCCAATAATGAGCTGGTACGAATTGAATCGGAACTGGCACAAGCCAAAGAAAATATGGCCATGCGTGCTGATCCCGTCGACCGCAGTTTAATTCGGGCACCACTACGAGGCATTGTCAAAAATATCAAGATTAATACCGTCGGTGGCGTCGTTCAGGCAGGACAGGACATCATGGAAATTGTTCCATTGAATGACAAACTTCTGGTCGAAGCCTATATCCGTCCACAAGATGTTGCCTTTGTGCGTCCAGGTTTACCGGCAATTGTAAAGATCAGCGCTTATGACTATGCCTTATATGGCGGGCTTGAAGGAAAAGTTACACTCATCAGTCCAGATACCTTACGTGATAAGGCTCGACCAAGTGAACTGAATCTGAATCCAGACGAAGCCTATTATCGGATTTTGGTGGAAACCAGTAAAAATTCACTAACCGATAAGAATGGTAAAACCATGCCGATTATTCCGGGCATGATTGCCAGTGTTGATGTGAAGACTGGAGAAAAAACTATCTTCCAATATCTGATCAAGCCGATTACCCGGATGAAGCAGGCATTGCAGGAGCGCTAATCCTTGTATACGTTAATCCCCACTATCAAAAGTGGGGAATTTTTAGCTAGCCATAAACGTAAAAGAGCAATCTGAAATTGTTTCCCTGTCACGAAGAAAACGAAAATGTAGATAGCTCAGAGCAATTAATAAATGAATATAAATCGTTGACTGTGAAAAAAGAACATAACTGGATAAGAAAAGAATAAATAGAAACTAATTTTTTATTATATGGCTGAAATTAAAAGCTAAAAATAGAGCTTGTGGTAGCTGGTGATACTCGTTATAAGTCACAGGCTCTTTGATTTTCGTGGTGAAAATATTGGTATATGAATTAAAGTACGTCAATGGTGTACTTTAATTCCGGCAGTTTTAACACAAAAAAACGAGAGCATTAAGCTCTCATTAATTATCTCTTTGATTTAACTAAAAGATCCCTAAGAAATTAGGTGTGATCGGTATACCGAATACAATTACGACCCTCAACCTTAGCACGATATAAATTATTATCTGCTTCCTTGAAGACGTGTTTAATATCTGCTGACGTATCGGAAGACCAGAATGAAAGACCAATAGAAACCGTGATTGGTCCTATACCATTCACCAGTGTCGTGGCCAGTTTTTGCTGTAAACGTTCTGCACTTAAATAAGCTTGCTGTATATCTATTCTCGGGGTGATCACAATAAATTCTTCACCGCCAATACGACAGCAAATATCATCCTCACGGAAGTTTTCCTTGATCATTTGTGCCATCTTTTGCAAAACCAGATCACCTTGATCATGGCCATAGTGATCATTAATTTTCTTGAAAAAGTCGATATCAATTGCGATCACCGAGAATCGGATTTTCTGCTTCAGCAATTCATTAATCAACAGATTCATACCACGTCGATTATATAGCCCGGTTAAAGGGTCTGTATTAACGTGAAAATTGAGTTCAGTCACTTTTTCATTGAAATTTTTGGTACTTAGCAACAGGGACAGTTTAAATTTGTAGACTTCGTAATACCATGGATTCACCTGTTCAATTTGAGCAATCGCATCTGGACTATTCAGATTACCTGCTGTTTTTGCCAGGCTATGTAAAGGTGTAGAAATAAAACGAGATAATCGCCAAACTATAAAGAAAACAAAAATATAGAAGAAGAAAATACCAATGCCAACCTTATACAGAATAGAGCTGGCTTGAGCCAATAAAGACTCGGTTGGCTGTTGAGAAACCACGATCCAGTTAGTGGAAGGAACGCGTGCGAAACCCGCCAGATTATCAATTCCTCGGCTGTTAATCAGACGAATTTTTCCGTAATTTGCCTGATTCATAAAAGCTAACCCCGTGTTATTAAGTTGACAAAAATAACTAAACATGCGAAAAGACATTTTTGGTTAAACGATGTTTGCACATGCCACGGATTGTTACCGTCCCACTCAGCTTAGAACAGCGTGCACAACTAATTCTCCTGACCAAGCATGCAGCACATTGGCGTGAAAGACAACGTGCCCAAACCATTCTCTGGCTTTCCGAAGGTAAAACTGTTGCCGAAGTTGCTGCGTTACAAGAGCGTATCCCAGAAACCAT
Organism: Acinetobacter minutum; assembly: GCF_035916735.1. NCBI lineage: Bacteria > Pseudomonadati > Pseudomonadota > Gammaproteobacteria > Moraxellales > Moraxellaceae > Acinetobacter > Acinetobacter minutum. Next base: position 35,872 of record NZ_JAQIHG010000019.1, on the reverse strand, counting down.
AAGGCTACAACGCCGACATTGGGAGCTACATCAGTTTGAATCGATTCAAGAAGGTCATCGCTCAGGCCGTCCCAATACACTGACATCAAACTATCAGGCTCAAATCTTAGAGTGGGTCAACACAAGCCCACTCAATGCAGAACAAATCCGAGTCAAACTGCATGAAAAACACGGTGTGTCCGTGTCTGTTGAAACTATTCGCAAGTTTTTGCGAGATTCAGGCATGGTCTTCAAACGCACCCGCCACAGCTTGAAAAAAAAGAGACCCGACCGCATTTGGACAAGCGCAACAGCAAATTGAAGCATTACGTGAGCAAGCGGCACGTGGTGAAATTGTATTGGGCTATGTCGACGTAACAGGATTTTCGGCTACGCCAGATAACCGTTATGCATGGACAAAGATAGGCGATGTTCATGCGGTTGATGCTGTAAGACTAAAGCGAGTTAATGTGATGGGTTGTCTCCTGTCAACGGGTCATCTGATCACCAGTTGCCTACAGGAGTCCGTTAACAGTCGCTGGTTTTATGCCTATTTGATGGGTGTAGCAGCACAGGTGAAACGCAGCTATCAAGTTCCTTTGGTGTTGATTGTTGACAATGCCTCGATTCATCGCAGCAAACAGATGGTAGATTGGCGCAAGCTTCTTGTACAAGAGTATTCAACGACTTTGTATTTTCTACCTGCGTATAGTCCTGAGCTGAATAGAATTGAGATGGTTTGGAAGCAGATGAAGTATAACTGGCGGGATTTTAAGGTAATGAAGGCAGATCAAATAGAGCGTTGGGTTGGGCAGATTTCAAAGGGTTTTGGTAATGAATACATGTTTACTTTTTAGTTGATACTTAACTACGGTCTCTCCAATTCTTTCTCGTTCAGGATGAAAGATAATTTTATTATTATTATCCATAACATACATATAACCATCTTTATAAGTATATTTAATTGTGAGTAGCTCACTGATAATATTATTCTTTTTTAAATAAATAGAACCACTAACAAAACCAAGATACTTCTTATTCTGATCATAGATCGGTTGTGTGATGACAACAATTAGGTTCTTTGCAGCAGAATAATAGGGTGGAGAAATATAGGTTTTTTGGGCCTTTAAGGATTCTTTTACCCCTGGAGTGTGCAAGACCATATTCTTTTTAAGAGTCAGGCTTGGGGGTGCGACTTCTTTAATTTTTCCTTGATGATCAAAAACTAAAACACTGTTAAATTGTGATGACTGATTTTTCAGACGTGCAACTTCAGCTTGCAAAACAGCCTGATTATCGAAATTCTTTCCTAAAATGTTGGCACTATAGGCGAGCTGATCCAGCATAATCCTAAACTGCTGATCAGCATTAATTGAGATTTTATGGGCGTAATCAAAGTTAATCGATAAAGAATTCTCTATGAGTTGTTTTTTCTGAATGTAGTAACTCACAGCCAGGGAGATCAGGAATAAGCTAGCAACACTGAATATAACGAGATATAAAATTAAGGTTCTAAGATTAATCTTTAACGAGTCATTGTATTGACGGTGAAAAGCATGAATAAAATATTTGACCTTAGGCATATTGTTGTCTATTCCGCGCCCCGATAAAAAGAAAAATTAGACTTTATTGCTAAACAAGCATAAGTCATTCAAATCATTGTGTTTCGTTTCTCATATTACAATATAAGTGCGCTTTGTATAGGATTATTTACCGCTTCAGGGTAATCCCTCGCTAAAAATAATAGGATCTAAAAACAGTAGAATTTTTTCTTAAGCTATAAAACTCTGTGCGGATAAGACAGAGCAGTATTAATGGTCTGGAAAAACTGATCATGCTCTAAGATCCAGTGGGGCAGAATTTGTCCTTGAGTTCTGAGTTACTGCATTAAGCAACTGAAGTTATACATGGAGTATACAAAAAGCTTGAAAATTAGATTGGAGTGGAATATGGAAGTTTTTATTATATTGTTGAAATTAAAAGCTAAAAAATGCTCCGAAGATGCCGCTGCATGTCGTTACCCTTGAACCCTAAAGTTCAAGGTGGAGGCGACGCATACTTGCTGGGTTTCCTACTCGGGGTAGGCATACGCTCTAAATATGCAGAACGCCATCCTAAAGTGATGATATCGGCTCAGGGGAATCAGACCCGCTGGCGAACATCTCAGAGACAACTTTAGTATAACCCATCTTGCTACGATGGCAATGCTCTCGCGGCTGGATATGTAAACTTAGGTGACAACTGTTGCTGCTTTAAACAGAATGATTCAATTCATTCAAACCAAGCTCTCTACATCTTTTAAAATCGCGTCGAGAAGGCGTTCACAGTGTGCATATTCCTGTAGCGATTTATTGAGACTCAAAACTTCCTGCATCAATTCAAGTGCGACCATAATGACCAGTTTGTTATGCTCAACACGTGGAGCTTTACGGCGGAATTCATGAAATTTTTCATTTAACAGGGCAGCAGCACGCTCTAGATCTGCCTGTTCATCGGCAGTTGTTGCAACACGGAAAATCTGTTCAATCAGGCGTAGTTCAACGGTGACTTGTTCACTCATGATTCAACCTCTTCATTAACTTCTGTCGGGTGAGCAAGTTGCTGAATTTCTTGCGCGTTCTGATCCTGTGTGGTGCCAAGAATCGCCAAACGTTGGATAATCGCTTCTACTTTCGCACGTGCATGTTCATTTTTAAGTCGCAAACGTTCCCGATCCTGTTGCAGCTCCTGAATTTCCTGTTGGCTACGTCGTTGTTCATTTTGCAACTTTTCTTTTACAACGCGCAGTTCATTACGTTCAGCCAAAATTTCCTGAAAACGGTTTTTTAAGTCGGTACTGCTTTTTTCAAGACGGCCATAACGTTCAGCCAAAGCGGTAGCATCTTGGTTGAGCTGTTGATACTGGCTTTGTAAAGCTGACAGTTGCTCGGTCAGATTATCAATTTCTTCTTGTTTCTGGGTGATCAGACCATTCTTATGCACCACTTGCGCATGATGCTGTTCATCTGCCTGCGCTTTGTCGTGAATCAAAGCCTGATTTTCACTTTGGTAATCCGCTAAACGCGTTTTTAAAACGCCAATATGCGCTTGTAGACGCTGTAATTCTTCTAACATAACGTGGTCGCACAGTGTTGCAAACAAAGGTAATATATACGCAGTATAGAGATTGGATAAGCGAATGCAAGACGATATTTCAGGTTGGTCAGAATGGCACCGCAATTTTGTAGGCATTGAAGAAATTTCAAGCCCGAGTGAGTTACACGGGCTGTTGACCGGTATAGTTTGTGTTACACAGGCACCAAGTCGTGAAGAGTGGATCCAGATTTTATCCACCCTCAATGTGCCGGAATTACAAGATGATGCCCTGGTGATTTTGACGGATGAAGCTGATGATGTAGCGCATGCCTTGACAGAGGATGAACTGGACTATTTACCACTCTTACCTGATGACGATCACGTTTTGGCAGATCGTGTACAAGCCCTTGCAGATTGGTGTGCGGGTGTTGTGTTAGGTTTTGGTTTGGCATCGGGACATATCCGTGCTGATGAAATGGAACTGATTGAACATTTGCAAGACGTGGCGGCCGTCGAGTTTGAAGATTCAGACGATGATGAGGAAGGTGAAATTAGCTATCAGGAACTGTATGAATTCGTACGCTTGATTCCTGTGAGTCTATCGATTGGACGCAAGAAAATCAGTGTTGCTGAAAGTTCCTTGTTGCAAAACTTCCATGCGAAAGCAAAAAAGGGCCAAACAGCCTCTGAAAGCAATAGCGTTGTCGAAATGTTTACCCCGCACCGTCCGAGTTAATCGGACGCGTTGCGTCAAATTTTTCTTTATCACCTTGCCGATTAAAAATAAGAGCCATCATGAAATTGACACAGACCGATTTTCGCCTCCGCCGAGACCGCCTTGCAGCCAAGATTGGGCCACAAAGTATCGCCATCATTGCGACCAGTCCGGTTGCGTACCGGAATCGTGATGCTGATTATAAATTTCGTGCTGATAGTAGCTTTTATTACCTGACGGGATTTGCTGAGCCGGAAGCGGTGGCGGTCATTGAAACGTTTGAGTCGGGTGAGGATTATTGCTATAGCCTGTTCTGTCGTGAACGCAACCGTGAAATGGAAATCTGGAATGGCTATCGTGCGGGGATTGATGGTGCAATCCAGGATTATGAGGCGGATGAAGCTTATGCGATCGATCTGCTGGATGAAGAAATACTGGAAAAACTGCTCGACAAACAGCACTTGTATTATCGTATTGGACATCAGGCCGATTTTGATGCACGTGTGAGCCAGTGGATTAAGCAGGCTGATAGCCAGCAGCGCCGGGGGCATGGTTCGCCGGCTCAGGTCATACAGCTGGATCGGCTTCTGGATGAGATGCGTCTGATCAAGTCTGCTGAGGAAATTGAATTGATGCAGATCGCATCAAATATTAGTGCACAAGCACATACCCGTGCGATGCAACGGGTACGTCCAGGCATGATGGAATATGCACTAGAAGCGGAACTGAATTATATTTTCGGTCAAAACGGCTGTGTACCTTCTTATAACAGTATTGTCGGTGGCGGGGCGAATGCCTGCATTCTGCATTATGTGGAAAACAATCAAATGCTGAAAAGCGGTGATCTGGTCTTGATCGATGCTGCTTGTGAATATGAATGTTATGCGTCGGATATTACGCGAACGTTCCCGGTCAATGGCAAATTCAGTCCAGAACAAAAAGCACTTTATGAGATTGTCCTACAGGCACAGTTAGCCGCGATTGATGCTGTACGGATTGGTCATTCTTACCGTGAGCCACATGAGGTTGCCGTAAAAATTCTCACGGAAGGTCTGCTGGATTTAGGCTTATTGCAGGGTGAGCTGAATGAACTGATTGAAACTGAAACCTACCGTCAGTTCTATATGCATGGGACGGGACACTGGCTCGGGATGGATGTCCATGATGTCGGGTCATATAAGGAAGAAGGTGAATGGCGTCCTTATCAAGAGGGCATGGTGGTCACGGTAGAACCTGGCCTGTATATCGCTCCAGATGATGAAACTGTGGAAGAGAAATGGCGTGGCATTGGCATCCGAATCGAAGATGATGTCGTTGCTACAGCGGATGGACCTCGTATTTTAACAGCAGGTGTTGTAAAAACAGTCGCAGACATTGAACAGTTAATGGCTCAAGCCCAAGCATAATGGGTAGCAGCGATAAGGAGTAGAAATGGTGCAGCAGCAAGTCATGATTGTGGGTGGGGGTATGGTGGGACTCAGCTTGGCGCTGATGTTAGCCAAACAGAATATTGCTGTGAAGCTGCTGGAGGCCATTCGCTATCCACAAGAGCAGCAGGCTGAGGTGGCTTATCACTCCAGTTTTGATGCACGGAATACCGCTTTGTCACGTCGTACCGTACAGATCTATCAAAAGTTGGGGCTATGGTCAGCCTTGCAGCAGCATGCCACACCCATTTTGCAGGTTCATATTACTGAACAGGGCAGTTTTGGTAAGGCGCGTTTGTTGGCGGATCAGGAAAAAGTCGAAAGTTTTGGTCAGGTCATTGAAAATGCCTGGCTTGGCCGTGTGTTGCTGAGCCAGGTACGTCAGCAGCCTCTGATTGAACTGATTGATGGAGTTACCGTCACAGCGTTGCGTCAGGATGATCAGCAAGTCTATCTAGAAGCGACCCGTGGTGATGAAACTTTAAGCCTGAGTACCCAATTGCTGATTGCGGCAGATGGACGGGATTCATTCTGCCGTCAAGCACTCGGTGTGGGTGTGGATGTGCATGATTATGAACAAGCTGCAATTGTAACCACAGTGCAAACCTCGAAACCGCATCAGCACATCGGTTTTGAACGTTTTAGCCCGCTTGGGCCATTGGCTTTATTGCCACTGCCTGGAGAATACCGTCGTTCCGTGGTTTGGCCAGTGAAAAAAGGCACTGAACAGGAATGGCTTGGCGAAGAAAATGACCAGCATTTTCTTGATGCCTTGCAAAAAACCTATGGTGATCGGGCTGGAAAATTTCTGAAAACAGCACAACGTTTTAGCTATCCATTGTCACAAGTGCTGGCCCATCGCCAGGCTGTGGGACGTGTAGTGTTGATGGGTAATGCTGCGCATACCATTCATCCGGTGGCTGGTCAGGGCTTTAACCTGTGTATGCGTGATGCCGATGTGTTATTACGCTATTTGAACCAGCAGCAGGCAAATAATGCTGATTTGGGTGATCCAGAAGTATTAAAAGCCTATGAACAGGCTCGTCTTCCCGATCAGCGACGCGTGATCAAGTTCTGTGATTCCGTGGTGCGTGGCTTTAGTAACAACAATCCATTGCTGAAATTACTACGCAATACCGGATTGATTGCTTTTGATGTCATTCCGGGGGTGAAACCACTGGTGGCGAATTATGCTATGGGGTTAAAAGCATGAATGAAACCAAAGATGTGGTGATTATTGGCGGTGGTCTGGTCGGGGGGCTGACCGCCTTATTACTGGCACAGGCCGGTGTACAGGCGACTGTACTTGATGCTGCACCGATTCAGGATGAGGCTCAAGTTTTGGCTGTTGCCAATCCACGGGTATTGGCACTGAGTCAGGCCACCATGCACTTGCTCCGCACAGTCGGGGTGTGGGACAAACTGGCACGCCATATGCCCTATACAGGCATGCAAGTCTGGAACAAGAATGGCTATGGTGAAATCATGTTTGGCCAGGCATCTGACCGATTCCCCGCTGCTGAACAATGGTTAGGTTCCATGGTTGAACCGAGCATTTTGAACCTGGCGATCCAGCAGCAGATGGTGCAGCAGGTGCAGGATTACCGTACGCAGGTCAAAGTGACACGACTGGAACAGGATGTGCAAGGATGGCGCATTCAGCTGGCAGATGGTACCCAACTCAAGGCTAAGCTAGTGATTGGTGCCGATGGAGCCAACTCTTTTGTACGCGAGCAGGCGATGATCGGTTTGGATCTCTTGGATTATCGTCAGGCAGCGATCAGTTGCGCGATTAAAACAGCCCAACCGCATTTACACGTGGCACGACAAATCTTCTTGCCGACCGGTCCATTGGCTTATTTGCCGATGGCCAGCCTGCATGCTGCCGAGCAGGGCTTCTGGCAGTCGATTGTCTGGACGTTGCCAGATGATTTTGCTGATGAGTATTCCGCCTTGGACGATGAGCAGTTCAAACAACTGCTTACACGGGAAAGTCATTATATGTTGGGTGAAGTGCTTGAGGTTCGTTCGCGTGCACAGTTTCCTTTAAAAGCACGTTCTGCACAGTTATATGTGAAACCGGGGCTGGCTCTGGTCGGTGATGCAGCGCATGTCATCCATCCTTTGGCAGGACAAGGCGTGAATATTGGTTGTCTGGATGCGGCAGTGTTGTGTGATGTCTTGTTGCATGATTTACAGCGTGGGATCTGGGCACACGAGCAAACCTTACAGCGCTACGCTCACCGCCGTAAAGGACAAAATGAGGCCATGATGCATAGCATGTCCGCGATTGGCTGGCTGAAAAGCTCTGAATTTTCTCCATTGATCTGGGCGCGTAATTTTGGTTTGAAGCAAGTCAATCAGTCTGAATTGCTTAAGCAGATGTTTATGCAGCAGGCCGCTGGATTACAGGCACTACAGGGAACCCGTTACGCCGCTTGAGGCAAGTGTGTTGTTTTTTAAACAAACATCAATATAAGATTACTAAGATGGCTAAAAAAAATACGATTTTTTCGTATTTAGCTCTTTGCGAAACTCAGAGAGATTGCTAAATTTCTTCGTAATTCATTCCCATGCAGGATGGGGTAACAGGATGTCATTTGTGGGGAGAGAGAAATGACGGATATTAATGATTTTGACGATGCAGAAGATGTAACAGTCGACGAAGACGAGGCGAAGGCTGCCGAAAAAGGTGCAGATAGCGAAGATGGCACCTCTGATGCAGACCTTGCTGAAGCTGAAACGCTCACTGTTACCGCAAAACAAAAACAGCGCCAGGCCCTAGAAGATGAAATAGCGGCTTTCTTGGCGCGCGGTGGGAAAATTACCGAAGTTCCACCGGATGAAGGTCAGGCGTAGTTAATACGACAAGCACAAAAAAGCATCACAAACGTGATGCTTTTTTATATAAGGTTGCTTATTTTTGTTCGGTCAGTTCTAGTGCACGTTGATAGGCAATTTTCTTTTTGATCCCGGTAAGATCCGCAGCAAGCTGAGAAGCTGCTTTGACCGATAGATCTTGTAATAACCGTGTCAATAACTGATCCAGTTTTTCCTGTTCCATGTTCTTTTCTTGTGTGGCTCCACCTACCACCACGACAATTTCACCTTTCTGCTGGTGATGATCCTGTGCAATAAAGGTGACCAGTTCACCTAAGGTCATTTTTTTGATGGTTTCAAAGGTTTTGGTGATTTCACGGGCAAAGCCAACGGGACGTTCTGCACCAAATACCTTGGCCATGTCTTGAATGCATTCCAGAATGCGATGCGGTGCTTCATAAAAGATCAGGGTTTGTGTCTCATCTTTGAGCTTTTCTAATTGCTGTAAACGTTGCGATTGTTTGGATGCAAGAAAACCTTCAAAACTGAAACGGTCACTGGGTAAACCCACTGCACATAAAGCGGCAATTGCAGCACAAGCGCCCGGAACAGGAATGACACGGATCTGATGCTCCTGTGCCGCACGTACCAGTTTAAAGCCAGGATCACTAATTAACGGGGTCCCTGCATCGCTCACCAAAGCTAGACTTTCACCAGCCAACAGTTTTTCAATCAGACTATGAATTTTGTTGCTTTCATTATGATCATGGCAGGCGGTCAACGGGGTGCTGATATTAAAGTGCTTGAGCAATTGTGCAGACTGGCGGGTATCCTCTGCAGCGATCAGCGAAACCGACTTTAACACTTCTACGGCACGAAAGCTCATATCATCCAGGTGCCCAATCGGGGTAGCAACAACGTATAGCGGGGCACTCATGTGGAACTCCAGGATCAGATCAGCAAAATCGGTGTTTCTCTTAAAGATGAGAAAGCGAAAGAAAGGATGCTGCTGATTGTACCTGAAATGCCTGTTGAGGTCTAAGCGCTTTGCAAATCAACAAAAAACTGTTATCACATCAGGTGTTCGCACAAGATAAGAAAAATAACGAGGTTCTGATGGCACTTGCATCACGCACTTTGGGTCAATGGGCTGAACAGCAAGCCAGCCATTTTCTGCAGCAGCAAGGTTATCAGCTACTACGGCAAAATTATCATTCCCGTTATGGGGAAATTGATTTGATCATGGTACAAGCACAGCAACTGGTCTTCGTTGAAGTGAAAGCACGTCAGCGAGGCGGTTTGCTGCGAGCTGAGGAGAGCATTAGTTCCAGCAAACAACGGAAAATTATTCAGACTGCCCAGCATTTTTTGGCTCATGCGATTGAATATCAGGATTTTTACTGCCGTTTTGATGTGATTTGCCTAGAGATTTCTTCAACAATTGCAAAAACAGTACAGCAAGATTTTCCTCACCTCATTTATGATCTGCAATGGATTGAAAACGCATTTACATTGGATTAAGAGTTCATTACTCTTTGAAATAGATCTAAATATAAACGCTGAATGAATAGACCAACATTGAAGATGAATAGGGAGTCTGACGGAGTGTCTAAACGTATTGTAATGGCTCTGCTCTGTGTAGCAAGTTTATCAGGTTGTGCAAGTTTTATTGCAAGTGGTACAGGGCCAGCACCGGTCGGAAATGACCTCGGCACTCGCTCTTTGGGACAGGTATTTATCGATTCTTCGATTGAGCGGACGGCCAATATTAATCTTTATAAACTGGATCCACGCTTCAAACAGTCACGGGTGAATATTGAAAGTTTTCATAGCAATGTGTTGTTGACTGGGCAGGTGCCAGACCAGCATTTAAAACAGTTAGCTGAAGACAACGTCCGCGCGATGAGTGATGTCAAAGCCGTGCACAACTACATTACCGTTGGCGATAAAATTGGTTATGCCAGCATCATGCAGGATGCTGCGGTAACAGCGAATACCCGTGGTCTGATTGTGAAAGCGCCAATTGTGAATAGCAATAAAGTGCTGGTGCATACAGAAAATGGCGTATTGTATGTCATGGGCCGTTTAAACAATGCTGAAATTAATGACCTGAATCAGGTTCTGCAGCAAGTTGGCAATGTAAATAAAATTATCACCTTGATTGATAATACGGAACAGATGCAATCTGCCATACAACCCATGGCAATGGTGAATCCGGGCCAGAGCAATTTTGTACAGCCGGACGTACAGACACCTGTTGCAATTGATCCTGATGCCGCCGAGCCAACAAATGCCCAGTAAACCACAACAAATCGTCCAGCGTCTGAATGATAAAGTACAGCAGGTCTCTCAGAATTTTCGGTTGTATGATATCGGCAGTTACGCACTGAACCGTTTTATTGCAACCGAGTATTTTGAGCTGCTGCCGAATATTGCCTATGGTTTGAAAGGGCGTCAGCGCCTAGATTTGTATCGCTCCTGCATGCCACGACCGTATCGCCCTTTATTGGTGTTTGTACACGGGGGTTCCTGGCAACATGGTGACAAGAAAGACTATAAGTTTATTGCCGAGGCTTTTTGTCGTGAAGGCTATGATGTGGCGGTGGTGAATTATCATCTGGCACCAGAACACATTTTCCCGGCTTATATTGATGACCTGACATTGGCATTAAATCATTTGCATCAACATCAGCACAAATATCAGATCTCAACCGAAAATCTGGTCCTGATGGGGCACTCCGCGGGTGCCTTTAATGTGATGTCCGCTTTGTATCACCCTGAGCCTTGTAGTTTGCATTGCCGTGAACAGATTAAAGCGGTTGTAGGGATTGCAGGGCCATATCATTTTGATTACAAGGGTGATCCACTGTCACAGCATGCATTTGATGAGCATATTCCTTACCAGCAGGTCATGCCCTATTACTTCGTGGATCAAAATCCGGTACATCACTACTTGTTGATGGCGGAAAATGACCAGATTGTGCAGGAAAGTAACAGTTGGGATTTGCATGAGGTATTGCAAGAAAAGGGGAATCACAGCCAGGTGGCCGTGATTCCGAATACCGGACATATTACCATTGTGGGCAGTTTATCGAGCTGGTTTAGTCGTTATTTCAAGACGAAGGAGACCATCTTGCAGATGTTAGAGCAGACTTTTGCTCAGCGATGAAACCACTTGGGCTTACATCGCATGTCCATGGATGATATGCATGATCATGGCATGTGCCACGCTACCTTTAAAAGGAATTTCAGGTAGCTGATCAAATTTAAAGAAAGCGGCATCATAAATTTCGTCTTCCTGAATTTTGATCTCACCGGAATCATATTCAGCATGGAAAGCGATCATCAGATTGCTTGGGAAGGGCCAAGGCTGGCTAGAAATATAGCGAATATTTTTCACCTTAACACCGACCTCTTCTAATGTTTCACGCTCAACCGCCTGTTCAAGCGTTTCACCCACTTCCACGAAGCCGGCAATCAGGCCATACATTTTGCCCTTATTGCGAATTGACTGTGCCAACAGGATTTCATTACCTTTGGTAATAATAGTAATGACACAAGGCTGAATTCGCGGATATTGGCTGTATTTACAGGCCGGGCAGACCATGGCGTATTGTGTTGGGTGAATTTCGGTAGCATAGCCACAATGGCTGCAAAACTTGTGATTGCGGCGCCATTCTAGTAATTGAACCGCTCGGCTAGCCTGTTCAAATTGGGTGCGATCCCAAATGGTCACGAGTTGTCGAATGGGAACGAGTTGAAAACCTTCAGGAATGGTTTCGCTATCGAGTAGATCCCGTGCAATAACGTGATCGCCTTCAGTGAAGAGTAGATCGTCTTCTAGACGTTCAACTTGAGGGAGTTGAAACTGCTCGTCAACGAGCAGTTTCTGTTCATGAAAAATATAAGCAAGTGATAATTCAGACATTTAGATCGTTGCAGAAGCGAGTTGTTGACTACTCGATAATGCTACATCAAACATTGAATGTAAAACAGGTTGTTTATTTTTTAAATTCTCGATGAGCATTTCAGCACTAGCCAGTGTGTCCAACACCAGGTTGATCTGAGCTTTCTCAACACTCTTTTGTTGCTCAATCTGTTGCTGAATAAATATCGCAGATTGTAAGAGGGCATTTTGCCCTTCCTGAGCACCTAAGAATAAAATGGCACCGCCAACCTCTTTCAGCTGGGCAGGAACAGCCGTTAAACTGTTCACATCCTGATCCTGTAAATATTGTACCAATGACTGGCTACAGAGCTCGATCAGACTTTGCGTTTCAGTTAATAAAACCACATGGGCTTCGTCCAGACGATCCAATGAAATTTTCATGTTGTTGACTGGAAGCTGCAGGCGACTAGAAGTATGGCGACGTTCCAGAATTCCGATGGCATTCATAGCAGACAAAATCGCATTCATCAGGTTGTGGGCAAAATTTTCCTCATGCAGAACCTCTGGCTGAGTCAACGCTGCGGCCTGATTACAGAGCTCATGATAGGCATCATGCAGATCTAATACTTTAAAGATATTCGCCAGTTCTTTCAGTTTACCTTGCAGTTCCTGGGTTTTTTCAGGACTCATGTTTTGGTAATTGTATTCAATCTCGTTACGGATTTGTGCCATTTCGGTCGTTACCAGCGTACTGATATTGCGAATGGTGTCATAATCCGGGCCATATAACTGTGTGCTAAACACACGTAATTGGGTGTCGGTGAGGGAATCTTCAGCAATATTTAGCTGTTCACGAATGTGATGCGAAATCTCATCTTCTTGGCTGATACATAAACTCAGTACATCTGCACTATCTGCCAAGCTAGCCTTGAATTCATTAGGTGCTGCAAAGAACTGGGCCATATTGTATTCGATCTGAATGAACGTGCGTAGACGGGCATCGTTCAGGAACAGTTCATCAATATGGTTGAAAGCGACATAAACCAGATTCCAGTATTGCTCGCTTGGCTGTTGCTGAGCGAGACCTGCCAGATAAGTACCGACCAGTTTAATTCCCTGACGATCTAATTCAGCGGCCTGTTGTTGAAGCAGCTTGTGCAGGCAGAGTTTATAAAGCTGATGCACATAGCCTGATTTTTCCAATTGTGGTGCTTGTGGAAGCTGAAAATTCGGGTTGACGCAGTCTAAGAGTGGCTCAATATGTTGGCCTTCATTGGTAAGTGCTTTGCCCAAGGCGAGTTCTAATCGATTCAAGGTGTCATGCAAGAACTGTGGGACGGTTACTTCACGTAAGCAAATGAATTCGATATAGCGCTTCAACATGGTGGTGCCTTCACTCAGCGCCAGCATGTCCTGTGTATTAATTTCACTTGGATTGGCCATGATCTTGCGCATCAATTCTGCTGAATACTGCGCAATCCGGGCAAGTTGTGGCATGTCGATTAGAGCAAGGACTTGAGCACACTGTTCAAACTGATTGAGTGCATCATCTATACCAAAAGGAAGGGTCTGGTCTTCGGCCAACGCACTTACTGCAGATTCCACCAGTTTAATCGAGTTATCAACCTCATTTTTTATTATCAATAATGCAGTCGGGTCGAAGTGAATAGAGGTTTGGTAAGACATGTATCTGCACCTTTCCTAGTGTTATTTCTGTTGTGTAGGCCCCCAATAAAGGGGCTAATTTGTTCAAGCTCAAATATAGCCTAACTTTTCAGGCTTTAAATACAAAAAATAACAAAGCATTCAAAATTTATTTAGCAAAAAAGCAAGACTCTCCATGTTTTTCTTCATATTGTTTGACCCAAGTCTCATGTATGGCGAGCTCTTGCTCACTTGGCAGAATAACCGGCAAGTCGACTTGCATCAGTGGTCGGTTACTTTGGCCGGACTGGCTTTCGTGATGTGAAAGAGCGTCCATATCGAAAGAGACCTGACCGCCGGTCATCGCCAGATAAACGTCTGAGAGAATCTCTGCATCGAGTAACGCACCATGGAATGTACGATCACGTGCAGGGATTTCATAACGTCTGACGAGGGCATCCAAGGAGTTTTTCTGTCCAGGGTGTTTGCTCTTGGCCAACGCCAAGGTGTCCGTCACTTCACAGACTTCGGATAATGCCAGTAGTCCTGCACGTTTGAACTCCATATCCAGAAAGTTCATATCGAAGGTGGCGTTGTGCGCAATAATTTCGGCGCCTTTTAGGTATTCGAACAAAACATCGGCGATTTCGGCATAGGTCGGTTTGTCCTGCAAGAACTCATCAGTAATACCGTGCACGTTCACTGAATCACCGACCGGTTTTTGCGGATTGATATAAATGTGAATCGAGCTACCCGTAAGTTTGCGGTTGACCATTTCAATCGCACCGACCTCAATGATGCGATCCCCATCTTGATAATAAAAACCGGTGGTTTCTGTATCGAGGATCAGTTGGCGTGGACCATGTAATTCGAGTTGAGCTGGGGTGATTTTAATTTGTGGATGTACTGCACCTACTCCTATTTCTGATTCTTGAGTGGTTACAGTTTCTTCTGCCGCTTCCATTAAGGTTGTTTCTTCCTCAGCTGAATCATCGTCTAATAATTCAAAGCCGAAAGGATCATCTAGGAGCCAGTCCTGTTCTTGAGGTGTATCCGTATCGATGACTGTTTCGCTCAGCAGGTTTTCACTACTTTTAAGATGGTTCTGGCTGACCTGATCTGCACCGAGGTTGGCCAGTTTGTCTGCCATTTCATTACCGGGATGACCGGCATGGCCCTTGATCCAGTTCCATTCAATCTGGCGTTTTTGACAGACGGCATCCAGTTTTTGCCATAAATCCGGATTTTTGACATCTTTCCAGTTTTTCTTTTTCCAGCCGTGAATCCACTCTGTAATGCCCTGTTTGACGTAATTGGAGTCAGTCCAGACAATCAGTTTCGCCTCCATCGGGCAAAACGAAACGCCTTCAATCGCAGCAGTTAGTTCCATGCGGTTATTGGTGGTTTGTGCTTCACCACCAAACAGTTTGTGCTCACCTTGTTCGGTAATGATATATGCGCCCCAACCGCCCAAGCCCGGATTGCCGCGGCAAGCCCCATCAACATAGAGAGTGATTGTTTGTGACATAAATCAAAAATCCAAAAACGTGTGAGTGGGAAAAAGCGAAAACATGAAAAGTTATTGTATACGGAAATGGCTTTTTTCAACCTTGCCAAAATGCTTTTTTTAAATTTCTTGTAACATTTCTGCCTGAAACCCGCTAAATTATGGCCTTGTCTCTCAGACATGCTTCAATAAAATGGCATATCTAAAAAATAAATTTTCACGCGAGTTGTTGGAACTTTTTATGTATAAATCCACCACTGCGATGTGGCAGCCTTCTGCATCGGTCTTTTTTAAAATTACGCTCTTAAGTTCGGCCTTGGCAGCGTTGGGGATTACGACAGGTTGTTCTTCCACTCAAAGTGCAACAACAGTAAATAAATCCAATAACTTAAACTCGAATTATTTAGATGCAGACAGTCTCGATTCACTCGAAGATTTGTTATCCGCAACGGATATGCAGGCAGTAGAGGGGGATCGTCTGCTCATTCTGAAGCATGGTGATGTGTGGAAGCGCATGACGGTGGGTTTCAAAATGGATCTGGATCATTGGGATCCGCGTATTGAAGCACAGCGTAACTGGTTTATTTCGCGTCAGCCCTATCTGGATCGTCTAAGTGCGCGTGCCAGTCGCTATTTGTATCACACGGTGAAAGAAGCCGAGCGTCGTGGCTTGCCTACTGAACTCGCTCTGTTACCTGTGATTGAAAGCTCTTATGATCCCGCAGCGACCAGTAGTGCAGCAGCAGCGGGTTTATGGCAGTTTATTCCGAGTACCGGACGCATCTATGGTCTAAAGCAAACCGATTTATATGACGGCCGTCGTGATGTCGTGGAGTCTACCCGCGCTGCCTATGAGTTTTTAGGTGGCTTGTATAATCAGTTTGGTTCTTGGGAGCTGGCATTAGCGGCATATAACGCGGGCCCAGGCCGTATTCAGCAGGCAATTAACCGCAATAAAGCAGCCGGTTTGCCGACCGATTATTGGTCATTAAAACTGCCGCAGGAAACCATGAACTATGTGCCGCGTTTCCTGGCTGTCGCTCAAATTATCAAAAATCCGCAGGCGTATAATGTGCGTTTGCCTGCCATCGCGAATCGTCCGCACTTCCGTGAAGTTCAGGTGCCGGGTGCCGTATCCTTGAATGAAGTATCGGCCATTACCGGTTTGAGCCGTGCTGAACTGTATTCATTAAACCCAGGCTACCGTGCTGAGCATATTGATCCGTCTAGTCCAATGCGGATTTTGATTCCAGCCGATCTAAGTCCTACAGTGGACAGTAAATTACGCGGTTTAAAGGCGAATACAGGATTGTTGGCCAGTACACAGCCGGTTTTATCTGATTCGACTGCGGGAAGCAGTACCTCTACGGTACAAACCATTCGTCCTTCTAAAAGTACTCCACCACCGATGCAAGCTAGTGTGACGCCTGTAAAAACGCCAGTGGCACCTGCAGTGAGTCATAGTAAAAAAATCTCGACACCACGTGGTTCGGATGCGCTGGCTGCCTTCGCGGGTTCTGCAGACATTCCAAGTGCACCGCGTATTCCAGTGGCTGTTACACCTGCAACCAATATTCAGCCGGTTAGGATTGAACCACCGATCAGCGCTCAAGAACGCGAACAGTTACAGGCTGTGGTAAAAGCAGAAAATCAGAGTAAGAGTGTCGAAGAGGTTCTACAGCCCAAAGCTTCTCAGGCTGAAAAAGATCAAGTAGTGGCCGAGTTAACAGCTTTGGCACCTCAAGGGACAGAAATTGTCGATCCTTATGATGGCAAGATCAAGCTTACCGCGATCCAAACCAGTCAGTCCGTGGCAGAACAGCAGGGCAAAGAAGTGAGCAAAGCCTTTGCTTATCCAAAAGCCTTGGCTGAAGTGACACCAGCAGATTCAGCTGAAGCCAAACTCAACCGTGGTAAAAACTACGTCAAGACAGATGCTGAAGTGGTTGTGGTACCACCAAAAGGCAAACGTAGTACTTACACTGTCATGTCAGGAGATACCTTGGCACTCATCGCCATTAAAAATGGGGTGAACTGGCGTGATGTCGCGAAGTGGAATCAGATTGATCCAGATGCGACCTTATATGCGGGTACGCCGTTATATCTGTATGATGCAAAACCGCAAGCTGCGATTGATAAACCAAGTCCAAAACCGGAAAGTAAACCTGAAATTTATCTGGTGAAAGCCAATGATAGCTTAACCAGTGTGGCGAATCAGTTTGAACTGTCTTTGCAGGACTTGGCACAGTGGAATGATTTGACAGTGAGCAGCGGATTGCGAGTGGGGCAAAAACTGGTGTTACAGGCACCAGTGGATGAAAAACCAAAATCAGCTGCAAAACCGGTATCCACTACTGCCAATCCAATCAAGACAAAATCTTATACCGTACAACGTGGCGAATATTTGCAGTTGATCGCGGAACGTTATGATCTCTCGAATCAGGAATTGGCGGATTTAACACCAGGACTGACCGCAGGTAGCAAGTTACTGGCTGGACAGAAAATTAATGTACCGGCCAAAGCAGTCACCGGCATTGAAAAACCTGCAGAGGTGAAAGTCCGGGCAACGAAAGCTGAAACTACCAAAGCCCCACCAGCTTATAAAACTGACAGCTATAAGGTACAACGTGGAGATACCTTGTATAGTATTGCCAACCAGTCAAAAATCAGTTTGAGTGAACTCGCTGAACTGAATGATTTGAGTAATACGAGTGGCTTGCGTGTGGGGCAAACGATTCAGGTTCCGGCGGGTAGTACGACTCCAGCGACGTATGTTGTGCAGTCTGGCGATACCCTGATCGGCGTGGCGAATAAATACAATCTGCAATTGGATGACCTTGCTGATCTGAATGGATTAAGTCGTCAAGCCGGTTTGCGTGTTGGCCAGAAAATTAAGCTGACCGGTGAGCCAATTGCTGCTGTCAAAGAAGAAACCAGCTCTAAGGCCTCTCCTGAATTCCATGTGGTGAAGTCCGGTGAGACCTTAACCAGCATTGCAAAGAAATACCATTTACAGTTGAACTATTTAGCTGAATTGAATGGATTGTCACGTGGCAGTAGTGTTCGTGTTGGGCAGCGTTTGAAGTTAGAGGGTGAAATTGACAAAGCTGAAGTTGTGGCCAAAACTGAAATAAAGTCAAAAGCAGTGGTTAAAACCAGTAATGCAAATACTGAAAAATATACCGTCAAAGCTGGAGATTCTTTAACCTCAATTGCTGCACGTGTCGGCATTTCAATCAAAGAATTGGCTGACTTGAATGACTTGAACCCACGCAGTAGCTTGCAACGTGGACAGACCATTTTGGTACCCAAACGCTTCACGGAATATAAAGTGAAACGTGGTGATACCTTGATTGGCCTGGCCGGCAAGTATGGTCTGCAAAGTCAGGAACTGGCTGAAATGAATAACTTGAAACCAAGCACTACATTGCGTATTGGTGATGTGATCAAGGTGCCAAATTTATAGGAAGGACATGAGCACGATGCGTCAGTTTTATACTCGGGTTCCATCACTCGCACTTGTATTCGGACTCAGTATGCTGGCGCAAGGTGTGTCTGCTGCCTTGCAGACCACACCGTATATCGCCTTACATACCCAGCCACGCTATAGTGGCTTGGCCGCCCTGCCTTATGCGAACCCCAAGGCTCCTAAAGGCGGTTTGCTCAGTACCGCTAGCATGGGGACCTTTGATAATTTAAACAGCATGAATGGCAAGGGGAGTTCCACCGAAGGGGTCAATTATCTATTCGACTCCCTAATGGACAGTTCATTGGATGAGCCAGGTGTGCTGTATCCGCTGCTGGCAGAGAAAGTCACCTTTGATCCAGAAAAAACCAAATTCGTGATTTTTCATCTCAATCCTAAAGCTCATTTTAGCAATGGTCAGCCGTTGACTGCACAAGATGTCAAATTCACCTTTGATACCTACCAGAGCAAGGCCAACCCGGGCTTGCAGATGTATATTTCGGATCTGGCAAAAACCGAAGTCTTGTCCAAGTACCAAGTCAAATTTCATTTTAAATCTGACAATAACTCGGAAATGCCACTGATTCTGGCGACTTTGCCGATTTATTCCAAGCAGGACTGGCAAGGCAAGGACTTCAGCCGTATCAGTATGCAGCCGATTTTGGGGTCAGGGCCCTATGTGATTGACCGGATTGATGCCGGACGTAGTATTACCTATAAACGCAATCCCAATTATTGGGGTAAAGACCTGATCATCAATCGTGGCCGTTATAATTTTGACAAAATCAAATATGTCTATTACCGCAATCTGGACATTGCCTTTGAAGGTTTTAAATCCGGGCAATATACTCTGCATGAGGAAATGACCGCACGTAAATGGGTCACCGAATATCGGTTTCCTGCAGTGACGGCTGGAATGGTAAAAAAATACCGTTTCCAGCATCACAACCCGATTGCTACACAAAGTTTTATTTTCAATACTCGCCGTAGTCCTTTTCAGGATATCCGTCTACGCCAAGCTTTAACATATGCCTATGATTTTGAATGGCAAAACAAGGCGCTGTTTTATGGTCAGTATCGACGCCTGCAGAGTTATTTTAGTAACAGTGAGTTAGAGGCACGTGGTACACCAAGTGCTGCAGAAATGCAGATACTCAAACCGTTATTGCCGGGTTTGCCGCCCTTACAGCGTCAAGGGGTCATGTTGAACTGGAAATATCCAGTTTCCGATGCTAGCGGATTTAACCGCAATAACCTGTTGGTTGCCCGTCAAATGCTTTTAGACGCGGGTTATCCAATTCGGGGAGGGCAACTTTATGATCGTCAGGGCAAACCGATTCAGATCGAATTCCTGATTCATCAGGATGGTTTACAGCGCACCTTGATGCCATTTGTCCGTAATCTGAAAAAACTCGGGATTATGGTGAATATCCGTCAGGTTGATTTGCCGCAATATATTGAACGGATGCGCCGCTTTGATTTTGATATGACTACCGGGGTCATGCCACAGTCACTGACGCCGGGGAATGAACAGGCTCAGCTCTGGGGTAGTGCTGCTGCAGATCAGGTTGGCAATTTCAATTATGCCGGGATCAAGAGTCCGGCAATTGATCAAGTTGTACAAAGTGTGATTCGTGCGCCGAACCGGCAACAACTGGTGATTCGTACCCGTGTATTGGACCGTTTATTGCGTGCAGGTTATTATCAGATTCCAACCTACGGTAAAGGTGAGAACTGGCTGGCTTATTGGAACATGTATCGTCAACCACAAATCAAGCCGAAACTGTCTACCGGGATTGATTATTGGTGGGTTGATGCTGCGCAGGCACAAAAAGTAAACCAATACCTACGTCAACAATAACTACAGCTTAAAGTCATAAGGAACCTCGTTTCGATGGGTACATATATATTAAAAAGACTGCTGTTGATTATTCCTACGCTGTTTTTCATCTTGCTGATTAACTTTGTGGTGATTCAGCTGGCACCCGGAGGCCCTGTCGAGCAAGCCATTCAGCAGGCAGAAAGCTTTCAGGGGATGAAAGGCGCTGCTGGGGCGGAAACGACAAATACGCCGAATAGTCATTATCAGGGGGCACGTGGTCTCAGTGAAGAAATGGTGGAGAAAATTAAGGCCCAGTATGGCTTTGACAAGTCAGCGCCAGAACGTTTCTGGATTATGCTGAAGGGGTATCTAACGCTAGATTTTGGTAGCAGTTTTTTTAAAGACAAACCGGTGACTCAGCTTCTTTATGAAAAAATGCCGGTCACCATTTCCCTGGGATTATGGAGCACCTTGCTGATCTATCTGGTGTCGATCCCGCTGGGCATCAAAAAAGCCAAGCAGCATAGCATGATCTTTGATAAAGCGACTTCCTTGTTGCTGGCCGTGGGTTATGCAGTTCCGGCTTTTGTGTTTGGTGTATTGTTGATTGTTTTTTTTGCCGGGGGAAGCTACTTTCAATGGTTCCCGTTACAGGGGCTGGTTTCAGAAAATTTCTATGAACTCAGCTGGCTAGATAAGATTCAGGATTATTTCTGGCACATGACCCTGCCATTATTGACCATGGTGTTGGGCAGTTTTGCCGGCCTGACCTATCTCACGAAATATTCTTTTATGGAAGAGCTGAACAAGCAATACGTTCTGGCGGCGCGTGCCAAAGGCTTGAGTGAAAACCGGGTGTTGTATGGACACGTGTTCCGCAATGCCATGCTGATTGTAATTGCGGGCTTGCCTGAGGCATTGATTGGCATTTTCTTTGTCGGCAACCTGTTTATCGAAATTATTTTTAATCTGGATGGCTTGGGGTTGCTCGGTTTTGAAGCCGTGGTGCAACGTGATTATCCGGTAATTTTTGGCACCCTGTTTATTTTTACCTTGTTGGGACTACTCTTGCGGCTGGTCAGTGATGTGTTGTACCAGATTATTGACCCACGGATTAACTTTGATGCACGAGGAGTGAAATAATGTCTCCTCTCATGCACGCCCGATTACAGCGATTTAGACAAAATAGACTCGGCTTTGGTTGTCTGATCGTTTTTATCGTGGTCTTTGTGTTGTCTATTGCGGCAGAGTTGATCGCGAATGACAAACCGCTATTGGTTCGTTATGACCAGCAATTTTATCTTCCTATCCTGAAGCGTTATCCTGAAACCACCTTTGGCGGTGTATTTGAAACTGAAGCCGATTATAAAGATCCGGTGGTGCAACAATTAATTGAGGACAAAGGGTGGGCGATCTGGCCACTGATTGAATATTCCTATCAGACACCGAATCTGGACTTGGCTGTTCCAGTGCCTTCTCCCCCGACAGTTCAAAACTGGCTCGGCACCGATGATCAGGGTCGTGATGTCCTGGCACGGATTCTTTATGGCCTGCGGGTTTCTCTGCTGTTCGGTTTTGCCCTGACGTTTATTTCGGCCATTCTCGGCATTTTGGTCGGTGCATTGCAGGGCTATTACGGCGGTTGGGTGGATTTGTTTGGACAGCGGGTATTGGAAGTCTGGGGTGGCCTACCGATGCTGTTTATGGTGATGATTCTGGTCAGCATGTTTACCCCGAATGTGTACTGGCTGTTTTTGATCATGTTGCTGTTTGGCTGGCCGGCACTGGTCGGATTGGTGCGTGCAGAGTTTTTACGCGCGCGTAATTTTGATTATGTCCGTGCTGCGCGCGCACTCGGGGTGAGTGATCGTACCATCATGTTCCGGCATATTTTGCCAAATGCGATGAGTTCATCGCTGTCCCAATTGCCTTTTATGCTCACGGCGAATATTACTGCTTTAACCGCTTTAGACTTTCTGGGTTATGGTTTACCACCCGATGCTGCTTCCTTGGGGGAACTGCTTTTACAAGGTAAAAACAACCTGAATGCTCCTTGGTTGGCACTGTCTGGCTTTTTTACCTTGGCCCTGGTGTTGTCACTGTTAATTTATATTGGGGAGGCGACACGCGATGCATTCGATCCAAGACGCCAATAAGCCGATTGAGCCCTGTCTGAGCGTACGGCATTTACAGGTTCAAAATGCCCAGCAGCAATCTTTGGTCCAAGACCTGAGCTTTGATCTGTATCCCGGTAAAACACTGGCGATTGTTGGGGAAAGTGGTTCAGGAAAGTCGATCAGTAGTCTGGCACTGTTGGGATTGTTACCGAGTAGTCTATCTGTTTCCGGACAGGCTTACCTGCAAGAGCAGGATCTGCTCGCGCTTCCTGAAGCTCAGAAACGTCAGATTCGCGGCCATAAAATTGCAATGATTTTTCAGGAGCCGATGACTGCGCTTAATCCACTGCATCGGGTGGAAAAAATTATTGGTGAAACGCTGTTGCTGAAAGGTTGGCCGAAAGCTCGCGTGCGTGAGCGGGTTATTGATCTATTAAATGATGTGGGCATTCCTGAGCCAGAAAGTAAACTGCGACGTTATCCGCACGAGTTGTCTGGAGGGCAGCGCCAGCGTGTGATGATCGCAATGGCATTGGCTTTGGATCCCGAGATTCTGATTGCAGATGAGCCGACTACTGCACTGGATGTCACCTTACAAGCACAAATCCTGAACTTGCTGCAATCTTTGCAACAAAGCCGTTGTATGGCACTGATCCTGATCAGCCATGATTTGAATCTGGTACAGCGTTATGCGGATCAGGTGGTTGTAATGAATCAGGGCCGCGTAGAGGAACAGGGGGCCGTGCAGGATATTTTTAGCCAACCCAAGGCGGCTTATACTCGGCATTTGCTTAACCATGATTTTGGCGAAGCATTACAGTTGCAGCCTCAGCAAACACTATTGCAGCTTAGCGCTGTTGGCGTGAAATTCCCCATCAGACAAGGCCTGCTCAACCGGATCAAAGATTATTATGTCGCGGTTGAGCCCTTGGAGTTGACCCTGTTACAGGGGGAGTCGATCGGAATCGTCGGTGAGAGTGGTTCCGGTAAAACTTCTCTGGCTTTAGCGATTGCACGGCTGATCGAGAGTGATGGTCGAATTGAGCTGCTAGGTCAGGATTTGAACCAATTTTCAGAAAGACAGTTGCGCCCCTTACGTAGTCAGTTTCAGATTGTGTTTCAGGATCCGTTTAGCAGCTTGAATCCACGCATGACCGTACAGCAGATTATTGCGGAAGGCTTGGCTCTGCAGTCATTATCGCAGGAGCAGATCGTAGAGCGGATTGATGAAGCCCTGACTAAGGTTGAGCTGCCTGTAGAGTTTAAACAGCGCTACCCACATGAGCTATCAGGTGGCCAACGGCAGCGGGTGGCTTTGGCACGTGCTTTAGTGCTACAACCGCAGCTTATCATTATGGATGAGCCTACTTCGGCACTGGACCGCACCACACAACGTGCGATTGTAAAAC
Source organism: Acinetobacter minutum (assembly GCF_035916735.1). NCBI lineage: Bacteria > Pseudomonadati > Pseudomonadota > Gammaproteobacteria > Moraxellales > Moraxellaceae > Acinetobacter > Acinetobacter minutum. Next base: position 12,002 of record NZ_JAQIHG010000019.1, on the reverse strand, counting down.
TGCTGCGTCGTTTGCAGCAGGAACAGCAGCTCAGTTACCTGTTTATCAGTCATGATTTGCAGGTCGTACGTGCACTCTGCCAGAAAGTGCTGGTCCTGCGCCATGCTCAGGTTGTGGAACTGCAACCGACAGCTCAACTGTTTGCCCAGCCACAATCGGAATATACTCGACAGTTGATTGCCGCAAGCCAATATGCATCGAATGGAATTGAGCGTGGCTGAATCGGAATAGTTAGAATAATAACCAATGGCTGATCTCGCCGGACAGGACAGAGGAGAACAAGATGAATCGACTGGCTGAACCGCTGATCCTTCGCGGCATTACGCTGAAAAATCGAATTGTTAAAGCGGCGATGAGCGAAGCTTTGGCCAATCATCTAGGCCAGCCCAACCAGCAACATTTACGGCTGTATGAAGCTTGGGCGAAAGGTGGTTTGGGATGCGCCATTAGTGGCAATGTTATGGTGGATGGTCGTGCCAAAAATGAACCTGGTGTTGTGGTCATTGAAAATGAACGGGATCTAGATGTGTTGCGGCAGTGGGCTGAGATCGGCAAGCAATACGCGATGGTGCAACTGATTCAGTTGTCGCATCCGGGTCGACAATGTCCCAAAGGCTTAAACCGTGAAACGGTTGCCCCTTCAGCGGTACCATTTAGTGCGAATTTGGCCTCGATGTTTGCCACGCCCCGTGAACTGGCCGAGTCTGAAATTGAAGACATCATCCAGCGTTTTGCACGTGCGGCGCAGATTTGTGAGCAGGCTGGATTCGAAGGTGTGCAATTACATGGTGCGCATGGCTATCTGATCAGTGAATTTCTATCTCCCTTGACCAATCAGCGTCAGGATCAGTGGGGTGGTTCGATTGAGAACCGTTGCCGTTTCCTGTTGCGGATCTATCAGGCCGTACGTGAGGCCACATCAGCAGATTTTATCGTTGCAGTGAAACTGAATTCGGCGGATTTCCAGCGTGGTGGTCTGACTGAGGACGAGGTGATCAGCGTATTTAAGATGCTCGATCAAGCGGGTGTGGATCTCATCGAAATCTCGGGTGGTAACTACGAAGCACCTGCAATGACAGGTAAGACGGATCAACCATTAAAAGCCAGTACGATTGCACGCGAGGCTTATTTCTTAGCCTTTGCCGAGAAAATCCGCCATTATGTCCAGTGTCCATTAATGGTCACTGGGGGCTTTCGTAGCGTACAGGGCATGAATGCGGCTTTGCAAAGTTCAGCATGTGATTTGATTGGTATAGCACGACCTTTTGCACTGCAAACTGATCTGACTGAACAGTTGATCGCTGGGCAGGATGTGAAATATGCCATACGGCCAGTGAAAAGTGGCTGGGCTGCACTCGATAAAAAAGCCATTCTGGAAATTATCTGGTATGCCGCACAATTTAAAGCCATTGCGCAGGGTAAAGCCCCCAATCCGAATTTATCGCCGATCTGGGTGTTTCTCAAATACGCCCGGCGTAATGCGAAAGCGATTCTATATGGACGCTTAAACTCGCGTGTGCAATCTGGCCAGTGAGGGGTAATATGAATGATCGCGATTTGAAAGCGAGCAATAAAAAAGCCTGATTTATAATGATCAGGCTTTTTTATGAAGATAACATCTTCGAATATGGCGTCCCTACGGGGATTCGAACCCCGGTTACCGCCGTGAAAGGGCGATGTCCTAGGCCTCTAGACGATAGGGACTTATTTGAGGCAGATCTGAAAATTGGCGTCCCTACGGGGATTCGAACCCCGGTTACCGCCGTGAAAGGGCGATGTCCTAGGCCTCTAGACGATAGGGACGTTTCAGAGGTGGGCGTATATTAGGGTGAATTCTGAGGTCTGTCAAACACTTTTCTGCCATGAAATTATAATATTCTTTTGATCGCCTAAAAAGACAGCATCTTGCTGTGTGGTGTTATTCGCTTTGAAGCAGAAATACTTGAGATGAGTTCAAGATAAAGGCGTGATGTGCTGAGTTTGCTCATTCCTATGCTTCAAGTTAAGAGCATGGGTTTTTGTTCAGGATTAGACAGGGTTTCAACAATGCATTGGATAACGGCGGGATGTTGTAAGTAACCACTAATGTCATGGGGATCGACCAGAAATGTACGAATGGAATGGTTAATAATTGCTGGCTCAAATTGGAATGGAGGAGCATCCAAGGCGAAACAGCTGACAAAATCATCGGGGGAATAAAAATTATACCAATGACCTTGCAGGCAGTCGGGATAAACAATCGGTTGGGGGATCTTAGACTGAATAACATGAAAAGCCAGTGGTGAACCAAGAGTGATGAGTGCTTTCAGCCGAAAGTGAGCTGGGAGCTGCCGAATCACATTATATGCGACCACTGTACCCAGAGAATGGGCAACGATCAGATAGTCCTCATCATTTTTTAGGCATTGCCGAATCCGGCAATTCACCTCATCAATAAACTGGTGATTACTGAGGTAAAGATAGGCTTCCACAATAAACTCATGCATTAAGTCTTCATGCAGTTTGGGGAAATAATTCAGCATCATAATGAAATCTTTCAAGACATAGTCTTTGGCCATCTGTGAAAGCAGATAAATTTTGCTGGAAAAAGACAAATTCGGATTGCTTAAAAATCGGGGCAGGAACGGAGTCTGATTGGTGGTGGTGAGATCAAGCAGATGCGGTTTGATCAACGAATGCAGTGGCTTGCTAGGTGTCTGATTAAAGGTGAAACTGCCAATGCTGAGCGTATTACGCAAGCCATAATGCTCGAGTACATCACCATAAAACGGAAAATCTAGGCTACATTCACTTAGCATGTGAGTACAGTTCAGGTTCTGAAAACCCAGTTGTAAAACTTCAAGCCAGTACTGTTTTAAGGCAATCGCATCCAGATTCTGCTGGTTGATCCCATGAATAAACACTATTTTCATGCTGCTTGGCCTGTCTGACATCAAGCTTCTTTTTACTTTACGCTTGAACAGCCTGTCCAGCTAGAACCGCATGCATAAAAAAGTGTAGCCTTTTGCTACACTTCCAGAACTGAATAAAAATCACGGCATCCTAGGCACGCGAATGGTATAAGAGAAAATAACTCAGGTAGCATGCCGCCATAAAAATGAGGCAGCCGATAAATCCGACCAACATTTCCGGATCTGCAGCCATACTGAGACAGGTAATTAGGCAGAACACCAAGCCTAGAATCGGAATTAGAGGAAACCATGGCACAGCAAACTTTAATTCCTGCCGTTGATGGCCTTGACGATACCATTCGCGACGGAAATTAAACTGGCTGAGACAGATACTCATCCAGACCACCACCATGGTAAAGGCGGCGATACCCAGCAAGTTCTTAAAAATAGTTTCTGGAGCAAATAGTTCTGAGAGCAGGCCTGGAATGGCACCCAATAGGGTCACAAGAATTGCGATATACGGCGTGCCCGACTGGCTGAGTCTAGAAAAAATGGCGGGTAATTGTTTACGAACCGACAATGACCACATCATGCGGGAAGCCGCAAACAGACCGGAATTGGCCGCCGATAACAGAGCCGTAATAATCACGAAACGCATCAGGTCTTCTGCATAAGGAATACCCAGATAGCTAAAAACCGTAACAAAAGGACTGCTACTCACGCCAGCTGTATGCAGACCGGCTTGCTCATACGGGAGTAGGGCACTGATGACGACAATGGTGCCGACAAAGAAAATCAGCAAACGCCAGATGGCCGTGTTAATGGCTTTTGGAACCTGCTTCGCTGGATCTTTGCTTTCACCTGCTGCGACACCGATCAGCTCAGTACCAGAAAAGGCAAAGTTCACGATCAACATGGTGGCAAAAATTGGAAAAATGCCTTGTGGAAACCAGCCATGCGTGGTCAGGTTACTGAACAACGGGGCAGTTTCTTGTCCCTGAAAAGATAGCAGTCCAAACATCGCCAGAAGGCCTAATGCGATAAAGCTCGTCACAGTAATTACTTTGACCAGTGCCAGCCAGAATTCAGATTCGGCAAAGACCCGAGTTGAGCTGATGTTGAGAATCAAGACCAGTGCGGCAAACATTAGCGTCCAGATCCATACAGGAATCGTTGGAAACCATTCCTGCATCAGTAAGGCAGCCGCAGTAAATTCGGTGCCGAGCGTTGCTGTCCATGTCAGCCAATATAGCCAGGTGATCATATAACCAGTAGCTGGGCCAATAAAATGTTGGGCATAGACCCCGAAAGAACCCGAGGAGGGCATGTGTACGGCCAGTTCACCTAGACACAACATCACCATATAGGCGATCAGGCCACCGAGAAAGTAGGCAAGAATTGCACCTATTGGTCCTGTTTGAGCAATCACCTCACCTGAACCCAGAAAGAGTCCTGTTCCGATGGCACCGCCCAAAGACAGCATGACCAGATGTCGGGTACTCATCGCACGTTTTAAGGCAGCAGAAGGATCCTGATGCAAGACATCATTCGGAGAATGTGAAGGCAGCATGCAATAAGAAAAAATCAGAATAGAAGAAGGACGCTATTTTAGATAAAAAGCAGGATTGTTCAATTTGATTTTTATGGGAGGGTAAAATGAAGTAAAGCAGATATAGATGGCGTCCCTACGGGGATTCGAACCCCGGTTACCGCCGTGAAAGGGCGATGTCCTAGGCCTCTAGACGATAGGGACGTCGCAAGGTGGTGCTATATTAGGAATTTAACCGGGGGCTGTCAAATAATAATTGTGTTGATTTAAGCTGAAACGATGTGTTTGTTCAAAAAATGGTTGAAAAGCGGAAAGCACCATATGATCAACACACATAGGAGTTAAATTAGTGATCTGGCGTTTGGGCACTGGAACTTGGCTCAGCGGTCACCGACTTGGCGGATGGTTCAGCTTTATTTTGGTTGACGATGTATAAATACAGGATGGAGGGTGAAATAATTAGGGCAACCAAGAGAATCTTTTTCAGGATTTTGTTCATAAGCTCATTAAAAATAAACAATATTTGGACATTATAAACGGAAATTTGAGCTTTATCGCGCGTGAGCGATAGGTAGTAATACATTCTGTCGATAGAGAAGTAAAATCTTAAAAGAAATCGATTGTAATGAAACTAAAGAGGAGAAATTGGCGTCCCTACGGGGATTCGAACCCCGGTTACCGCCGTGAAAGGGCGATGTCCTAGGCCTCTAGACGATAGGGACGTTTAGAAGATGGCGGTATCTTATTGATCCGCCACCGTATTGTCAAGCAAGTGGGGTCCGAGTTTGTTTAAAATATAGCAAAACAGTTCGGCCGTCTTTTGCGTGTCATACAAGGCAGAATGGGCTTCTTTGCCATCAAACTCGAGGCCGGCCTGGATGCAGGACTTGGCCAGTACCGTCTGACCAAACATCATCGCACTCAAAGTTACGGTATCAAAGACCGAAAAACTATGAAATGGATTCTGGTTTTTGGTTCCGGTACGGGCAATCGCAGCCTGCAGAAAGCCGAGATCAAAATGGGCATTATGACCGACCAAAATCGCATGCGTACATTGCTGTTGGCGGCGTGTCTCATTGATCACTTTAAAGAGACGTTTTAAGGCACTTTTTTCATCTTCTGCCATGGCAACACGCATCGGATTAAACGGATCGATGCCAATAAAGTCCAGTGAGCGGCGATCCAGATTGGCCCCTTCAAATGGATTAATGTGTGCATGTACCGCTTCACCCGGTATAAATTGGCCATGCTCGTCATAGATAATCGGAATACAGGCAATTTCGAGTAAGGCATCGGTTTTGGAATTAAAACCTGCCGTTTCTACATCGACAACGACAGGTAAAAATCCACGAAAACGTTGACCGATGACTGGGGGGGCATCAGTGGTCACACTTTCCTCCATTGGATGGTTTGTCCGGCATACAACGGAATGATTTTTTCACCATCAAGATAGTCGAAACTTTCAGGAATGACCTGAGCTTCTTTGACTAGCGTAATTGTGTTGGTATTGCGTGGCAGACCATAGAAATCCGCACCAAAATGGCTGGCAAAACCTTCAAGGCGATCCAGTTTGTTGACCTGATCAAAGGCTTGAGCATACAGTTCTATCGCTGTTGGTGCGCTATAACAACCGGCACAACCACAGGCATTTTCTTTAGCATTTTTCGAGTGCGGTGCACTGTCTGTGCCTAAGAAGAATTTTGGATTGCCACTGGTCGCAACTTCCAGCAACGTTTGCTGATGCGTTTGACGTTTCAAAATTGGCAAGCAGTAAAAATGTGGCTTGATCCCACCGACCAACATGTCGTTGCGGTTGAATAACAGGTGCTGTGGGGTAATGGTTGCAGCTACGTTGCGATCCTGTTCCAGTACAAACTGTGCTGCATCCGAAGTGGTGATGTGTTCAAGCACCAGTTTTAGTTTTGGGAATTGCTTTAACAATGGTGACAATACTTCATCGAGGAAGCGTTTTTCACGATCGAAAATATCGACATGGGAATGCGTGACTTCACCATGTAACAGTAAAGGAACCTGATGTTCTTCCAGCTGTTCAATTACCGCATAGACTTTGCGAATGTCGCTGACACCATTGTCCGAGTTAGTGGTGGCACCTGCTGGATACAATTTTATGGCATTAACATGTTCAGACGCTTTGATTTTACGTACTTCATCGGGTGAAGTTTGATCGGTGAAATACAACACCATGCGTGGATCAAAATTCATGCCTTCAGGAACATGCGCCATAATGCGTTCACGGTATGCCACGGCTTCTTCAACCGTTTTCACTGGTGGAACCAGATTCGGCATACAGATCGCACGGGAAAACTGGCGTGCCAAGTCAGGAACCGTTCTTTTAAGCGCAAGGCCATCACGCAAATGAGCATGCCAGTCGTCTGGCTGGAGAATCGTTAGGGTATTCAAGGCAATTCAGACTTAAAAATAAAACAAATGATAATCGATAAACTGTGAAAATGGTAACGGGATTTCTGATCCTGCGGAAAAATTCGGCAGATCAACAAGCACTGTATGTCTGAGCGTGGATAGATGAAGAGAAAAGCTGCAATGAGAGGGCTAAGAGGCGGACTAACACTGTAAAAATGAAGCATGAAAAAACCGCCTGCAGGAGGCGGTTTTTCTTGAAACTAAAACTTATTTATTTTTGTCTTTCAATTGTGGAACTGCAGAGCCTGCACCAATAGAAAGCAGGCCAGAGTTGGTATAGATGCCCAATTTTGCACGGGTATCGGTGATGTCGAGGTTGCGCATGGTCAATTGACCGATACGATCCATCGGCGTAAACATCGAGTCACCTTTCTCCATAGTCAAACGCTCAGCTTCATAAGTGAGGTTTGGAGATTCAGTGTTCATGATGGTGTAGTCATTACCACGACGCAACTCAAGCGTTACTGTACCGGTAATGGCTTTTGCCACCCAACGTTGTGCAGTTTCACGTAGCATCAAGGCTTGAGAATCAAACCAGCGGCCTTGGTACAACAAGCGACCTAAACGTAAACCGTTAATGCGGTATTGTTCGATGGTGTCTTCGTTATGAATACCTGTTACCAAACGCTCATAGGCGATATGCAGGAGCGCCATCCCCGGTGCTTCATAGATCCCGCGAGATTTCGCTTCGATGATACGGTTTTCGATTTGATCCGACATGCCTAAACCATGGCGACCACCAATGCGGTTGGCTTCAAGGATGAGTTCAACCGGGTTTTCAAAACGCTGACCATTCAACGCAACTGGCATACCTTCTTCAAACGTCACGCTGACTTCTTCAGCCTTGATTTCAACGTCGTCTTTCCAGAACGCGACACCCATGATTGGCTCAACAATTTTGATGCCTGCATCCAGATATTCGAGATCTTTGGCTTCGTGAGTTGCACCGAGCATGTTGGAGTCAGTCGAGTAAGCTTTTTCTTTTGACATTTTATAGTCAAAGCCATTGTCGATCAGGAACTGTGACATTTCGGCACGGCCACCCAATTCATCAATGAATGTTTGGTCTAGCCATGGTTTGTAGATTTTAAGATTCGGATTGGTCAACAGGCCATAACGGTAGAAACGCTCAATGTCGTTACCTTTATAGGTCGAACCATCACCCCAGATGTTGACTTCATCTTCTTTCATTGCAGTTACCAGCATGGTACCGGTTACTGCACGGCCAAGTGGTGTGGTGTTGAAGTAAGGAACACCACCCGTGCTGATATGGAATGCACCACACTGAATCGCAGCAATACCTTCAAGTGCCAACTGCAGACGGCAGTCTACAAGACGTGCTTTGATTGCACCGTAAGCTTCAGCTTTCTTTGGAATCGCATCGTAGTCATCTTCATCTGGCTGACCAAGATTGGCTGTGTAGGCATAAGGCATTGCGCCTTTTTGTTTCATCCACAATAAAGCTGCAGAAGTATCTAGACCACCTGAGAAAGCGATCCCGACTTTTTGACCTACTGGTACATTCTGCAAGATGGTTGCATTATCAGTCATTGCTTGTCCTAACATTATAAAATAGGCACCACGAATTGGCTGCCTTGGAAAATCGTAAAATGGGGATATTGTAGCACTTTTCCCGCCGCTTGTTTTCGATAAACCGATCAAGTCCTAAAAAATTCTCCGTGATGCAGTAATGGCACGAATGGTAGTTTTGGTGTGTGCCAAACCTGAAGTGTGCTACACCTTAAATTTAAAACAGCAATACATGAAATGCTGTGTGTAGGCAGGGTAAATGGCAGGACTGTTCCTGAGCCGAATTTGCGTTATAGTGGACGTTATTTGGGGGATCTGTTGATGTTGCATAAAACACCTTTCTCGGGCTTTCCCGTTGCATCACTAAACCAGACCGTTGCCATGGTGCATGCCCTATATGCGGGTTTGATGGCTTTTGCTTTGGTTTTATTTGTTTATCTCGAATATCAGAAATCCATGACGGACCTGCCGACCTTATTGAGTTTGGTGCTGGTTTTACTGCTCATCTTGATTCTCAATTTGAAGGCCTACCGAGATGTGAAGCAGGGGCAGAACAAGGGATTATGGTTATCTCGGATTTTGGCCGTGTTGATGTTACCCAGTTTTCCGATTGGCACCGTGCTTGGCCTGATTGTGTTATGGAAAACTTTACCGAATCAGTGGCAATCTTGAGCAGCGCGTTAATCCTTGTGACTCGTATAAGTCTGTATTGATCATAACTTCACTTGCCATTGACCGGATTGCCCAATATTTGTGGCTACCTGGTCATCCCTTCGCTGAAAAAAATCATTAAAGTAACGTAGAACGGATAAAAAACTAGAATTTATAACAAGGAGAACGCATGACCCAGTTTAGCCATGTGCTGAGTCCATTGTCGTTGGGCTTCACTACTTTAAAAAATCGTGTTGTGATGGGGTCCATGCACACTGGTCTGGAGGATCGTTTCTATAATTATCCTAAACTCGCGGCATTTTTTGCGGAACGGGCCAAAGGTGGTGTTGGACTGATTATTACGGGCGGTATTTCTCCTAACCGTCAGGGCTGGTTGTTGCCTGCGGGGGGCACCATGAGCAGTCTGGCCGATTTACCCCATCACCGTTTGCTGACCCATGCTGTACATAAGCATGGCAGCAAGATTTTATTGCAAATTCTTCATGCTGGACGCTATGGTTATCAGCCTTTTGTGGTTTCTGCGAGTCCGGTTAAATCTCCCATTTCTCCTTTCAAACCGCGGGAAATGACCGAAAAACAGATTCTAAAAACGATTGAAGATTATGCTCAGAGTGCCCGTTTGGCAAAAAAAGCCGGTTATGATGGTGTTGAAATCATGGGATCGGAAGGCTATCTACTGAATCAGTTTCTGAGCCAGCAGGTCAATCAACGCAAAGATCGTTGGGGTGGACCGATTGAAAATCGGATGCGATTCGCTGTCGAAGTGGTCAAAGCTGTGCGTGCTGCAGTCGGTGAGCAATTTATTCTCTCTTTTCGCTTGTCATTGCTGGATTTGGTACCACAGGGCAATACCATGGCAGAGGTGATTATTGTTGCAAAGGCACTGGAAAAAGCCGGCATCACTTTGCTGAACAGCGGTATTGGCTGGCATGAAGCGCGTGTGCCTACCATTGTAACCTCTGTGCCGCGTGCTGCATTTGTTGACTATACAGCCGAGGTAAAACAGCATGTGAGCATTCCAGTGATTGCTGCCAATCGTATCAATATGCCAGAAGTGGCGGAAAAGATCCTTGCGGAAGGTAAGGCTGACCTGATCCAGATGGCGCGGCCATTTTTAGCGGATCCTTTCTGGGTAAATAAAACGGCAAGTAACCGCGTCGATGAAATTAATACCTGTATTGCCTGTAATCAGGCCTGTCTGGATCATACCTTCAAACATCAACGCGTGACCTGTCTGGTGAATCCACAGGCAGGCTATGAAACGGAATTGCATTATCCGAAAACCCGTCATCCCAAAAAAGTGGCGGTGGTAGGTGCTGGGGTGGCCGGATTATCTGCGGCAACGATTGCTGCCCAGCGCGGTCATAATGTGACCTTGTTCGAAGCTAAAGCTGAGGTCGGTGGTCAATTTAATTTGGCTAAGGTGATTCCGGGTAAAGAAGAATTTTATGAAACCTTGCGCTATTTTCAGGTGCAGCTAACCAAGACTGGTGTTGATTTACGGCTGAATACCCGAATCAACCGTGAACAGTTGGAGCGAGAAGGTTTTGATGAAGTACTGATTGCGACTGGGGTCGTGCCACGTGGCCTTAAAATTCCAGGCTCAGATCTGCCTCATGTATTGTCTTATGCCGAGGTGCTCCAAGGCGCAAGCGTTGGAAAACGTGTTGCAGTCATCGGTGCAGGCGGCATTGGTTTTGATGTGGCTGAGTTTTTATTGAAACCGACAACACCACAACCCCTGTCTGAATGGCAACAGGAATGGGGGGTAGACGCCCATCCACATTACACAAGTGCAGGTGGACTGGTTCAACCTCATATTGAAGCCCCATTACGAGAAATTTTTTTATTGCAGCGTAAAACGACTGCCTTTGGTGCAGGATTGGGGAAAACCTCCGGTTGGGTGCATCGTGCACAACTGAAAAAGCACGCGGTGCGGATGTTGAGTGGCGTACAATATAAAGCTGTAACCCAAGAAGGATTGTGGATTGAATATCAGGGACATGAACAGTTATTGCGTGTTGATAGCATTGTGGTTTGTGCAGGGCAAGAATCTGTCAATGCGCTGATGCCAACAGCTGGTGAGTCAACTTTAGCGCGTTATCAGATCATTGGTGGGGCTAAACTGGCTGCAGAACTTGATGCCAAACGTGCGATCCGTGAAGGTGCTGAATGGGCAGCCAAAATTTAGCAAGTTGATGAAACAATATGCATTTGAATCATTTGGATTAAGATTTTTCTTGAATGAGCGACCGAAGCTTTGTATTCTTAGGCCTATGGAAGCGTGGCAGAGCGGTTTAATGCACCGGTCTTGAAAACCGACGAGGGTTCACGCCCTCCGTGAGTTCGAATCTCACCGCTTCCGCCAAATTCAAAAATAAAGCCCTGATCATTGTCAGGGCTTTATTTTTTTATGCTTATAAATCTTTAAAGAAAATTTTTACGATCAATTTTTTAATCCTAGCCCCCGAAGAGGCTAGGATTACCTTAAAAATAACCATCGAAACGTTTCCGCTCGAAGTGTTGGGGTAACAGATCCAAACGATCTCTATGCCTGCTAAATCTGAACCCAAAAAAGGGAAATGGGATCTTCTTTGGGTTCATCATGCAGCATTACATATTCGGATAGTTTGGACCACCACCACCTTCCGGCGTTACCCAGGTGATGTTCTGTGAAGGATCCTTGATGTCACAGGTCTTGCAGTGCACGCAGTTCGCCGAGTTGATCTGGAAACGTGGACCACTTTCTTCCTGCACAATCTCATACACGCCTGCAGGGCAGTAACGCTGTGCCGGTTCATCCCATTTTGGCAGGTTCACATTCACCGGAATTGAGGCATCGGTCAGTTTGAGATGCGATGGCTGGTTTTCTTCATGCACCGTGTTTGAGACAAACACCGAAGACAGACGGTCAAAAG